>CAZVBH010000160.1:0-2720 GCA_964625275.1 uncultured Lachnoclostridium sp. | reverse complement strand
CATTTGAGCCTTTTTTATTTAGCTCTGTTTTTTCATAAGTCATTTGACACTATCTAAATTATACTACTCATAAGTAGTATAATTACGAGTAGTATATATATTTTTTAACATTTGTCAATAATACATCTTATCATTAAAGTCAAAAAAACTAATAAAAATATTAGAGTGACAGGTACATCCTACAAGAACATAAGGCCTTTGCACGGATAGCAAAGACGAACTTATGAATTGCCTTGCGAACAGTTCGCCGCATCTATTGCGATAACTAACATAAGTGCCATAATCTCATCATGTGGATTTGCAATGTCGATTTCATAGGTATCACCCCAGTGGAACAGCTTTTTTGAAATATGTACTGCCTTACCACAGCTAGAAAAGACATCGTAGGACCATGCCAGAATATCACCTTCACACCACCATCCGTTATAGGATATGTCATATTTCGGACGAAACAATGTAAGCTTCCTCTGGATTTGTCCAAACATTCTCCCACAGATTATTATTTCAAAAGTTGGCAAAAACAATGTAAACTTCTGACGAATCATCCCAATTTCATTGCCATATACGTCCATGACGTGAATTCTGTGAAGCAAAGAAAACACTTCATTTTTCACGAAATATTTAGGATTACCTGCTTCATCAAATACATCATAACTGTCAGTCCATGAGAATACCCTTTGTTTTATTAATAATTTCATAATCTTCAATTCCTTATTTTCAATTAATTATTCCATATATTTTGGTATCAAAGCGGATATTCCGGGTCCGCTTCGCTACTTGCTCATAACCTTAAGGCCACTTCGTGGCCCATCAGTAGGAGTCCACCTCCTACTGATGCTGAAAAGTCATGTTATCCCAAAAGCTAGACTCTTGGGGTAACATATCACCGCTTAAGAAACGGGGGGACTTTTCAGATAAGGTTAATTTTTTAGAGTGCCTAACACCAGGGGTTTTAATTTTAGAGTGACAGGTACATCCTAATGTGACTCTTCAACACTTATTTAGGGCCTTTTATACTCCTTTATTCCTCGAGATTTCAATTAAAGTCAACTCTCTAACCATATTTTCACCTAGTATTTTCAAAATATTTTCACCGAATCTATCTTCTCCATTCAGTTTCAAATTCCAATAGTTGCTGCTAACGATAGGCATTCCGCTGTATGAAAAATACTTATTAAGCCTGTCAAGCGTAGCAGTAGCCCCGGCTCGCCAGCATGTTGCTATTGCTGCTGCAGGCTTTCCTGAAAATAGATGTCCGTAATTGCTGGCTGCATAAAATACTCTATCCAGAAGTGCACACAATGCGCCATTTGCACTTGCAAAATAAACAGGCGTACCTATGATTACTCCATCTGTCCCAAGGATCTGCTCTATTAACTCATTGCATTTATCATCTGAATATGTGCAACGACTTGTGCCTGCGCACTGATTGCACTCACAGCAACCACGTACTTTGTCAGTGCCGAGCTGAAACCACTCTGTTTTTATCTTAGCTTCATTAAGAACTTTCTCAACAATACCAAGTGAATATGCGGTATCCCCATCTTTCCTGGGGCTGCCATTTACCAATAAAACCTTCATTTTTCTCCTTTAGAGTCCTAACTCAGGCTCATTATACTCTTATTTATTTAATCACATCTTATCATAAAAAATTATGCATTACAACAGCATTGTATTTCTCATGACGTAGTTACAACTAAAGGCAGAAAAAAATTTTTTTAAATTCTGGTGAAAAAATACTGAAAAGTTGGTGAAAACTTCTTGACAAATTTATATTTATACCTTATACAATAATTAACGTTAAACATTAATTAAATTATGTTTTTCATTATGTGTTGTATGTTATTCATTAAAGGAGAAGGGTTATGAATCAAAATAAAATCATGAAAACAGCTAAAAGAATTGAAAACATCCTAAGCTTAGTTAAGGATATACTTATTTTGCTGGTAGCTATCACTATAATTGCTGCAATTTTATTTGAATTTGGAATAATAAATTTAAATAATGGAATTTCTTTTGGAAATATTACCTTATTTATTGCCGATGATCTACTTGAAACTCCAATTTATGATAAAAAAGTTTTTAAATTTCTTTATGAAATTTCTATTATATTAGGCTTAATAAATACAATATTAGTAATATATGGAATTAAGGTAATATTAAATTTTGTTACACCTATGAAGGAAGGTAAAACTCCTTTTCAAGAAAGCATTTCAGCTAAATTACGTTTACTTAGCTGGCTTATATTGGCCGATGGTATATTTAATGCTATAGTCAACTTCTATATTGACATTAAAAAAATGCAAGCTGTTAGCTGGAATAATTTGTTAGATTTATCAGTAATTAGTAATTATTCTACCAGCAGCAACTTTAATTTTGATTTAAAATATCTTATTTGTGCATGTGCCATCTTTATTCTTTCTTATGTATTCAGTTATGGAGAACTATTACAGAAAGAATCAGATGAAACACTGTGAGGTTTATATGGGTAAAATAATTTTGAGATTAGATAGAGTAATGGTAGAAAGAAAAATCAGCTTAAAAGAATTGTCAGAGACTGTTGGAGTTTCAAATGTAAATCTTTCTAAAATGAAAACAGGAAAGATAAGTGCCATACGCTTTTCAACACTTGAAGCTATTTGCGAAGCTTTGAATTGTCAGCCAGGAGACATTTTGGAATATGATCCCAATGGTTAAATAGTAAATCAACTGCAAGAACA
>CAZVBH010000159.1:0-2858 GCA_964625275.1 uncultured Lachnoclostridium sp. | reverse complement strand
GAGCACCTGACTTTTAATCCGGTTGTCGCGGGTTCAAGTCCCGCGTGGTTCACTTGTGCGGATATGGTGGAACTGGCAGACACGCCAGATTTAGGTTCTGGTCCGCGAGGGTGCAGGTTCAAGTCCTGTTATCCGCAGCAAAGCCCCGATTTTTTGTCGGGGCTTTTTCTATATTGAATCCCATTAATTAAAAATATGATAGGAGGTATTTTGTATGTTTCATAAAGCAATTGATTTAACATTTGGTGAAGGGACTGTTTTAGAGGTTACATTTCAGGATGGTATTGTAAAGAAGTATGATATTTCTACTCTGTTTTTTAAATATCCTCAATTGGAGGCTTTAAAGGATAGAAAGCTGTTTTTATCAGGAAGATTAATAGGATTTTATGGAATTATGTGGAATGATGAATTAGATATTGAAACAGAGACTATATATGAAGATGGAATTCCTATTAGGAATAAAGGCTGATTCTTATTGAAAATTTCCATGAAAATAAATTTGCGGCGGAAAAAATTGTGAATTTTTTTTGAAAAAAGTATCTTACGAAAATCTTGAAAAAATGTTATTATAACCCAAGCAAAAATATGGTTTGAATTGGAAACGCACACTCCTTCTGGATGATAACGAACAACACATGGACATGGCAGCTTTGATAACTGATTAATTGTTATCTTCTGCCTGACAGTTTATTATTACCAGGAGGATATTTTAATGCCAAAGACCAAGTTTCAGGATGTTATTTATACTATTATTATGGCAGTAGTAATGGTATATGGAATGATTGTTTATAATGTAGCACTCAACACAGGTGGTGTTTCAGGAAGCACGTTTATTGCAGCTTTACATGAGATGCCTATCATGGTGCCTGTTGCATTTGTTTTAGAATTTTTTATTGTTGGAAAGCTTGCAAAGATGCTTGCCTTCACAGTAGTCAGACCTACTGACAGACCACAGATTATTACTTATGCAATATCAATCTGTATCTGCTGTATAATGTGTCCGGTGATGAGCTTAGTGGCTACTATTCTTTTTAAGGATACAAAGAGCTTCGGAGTATGGATTCAGACCTGGGGAATGAATTTCCCAATGGCTATACTTTACCAGCTTTTCTATTGTGGACCATTTGTAAGACTTATCTTTAGAACCATCTTTAGAGAAAAAAATGAAAAATAATATCGAATTATTGAAAATGAAATTTATTTTTAAGTAAGAAGATTATTTTGTCCTTTGATTCTCACAGTAAATTTTAATGATATAGTTGTAAACTTAAAGTCTCGGGTAATGCCCGGGACTTTTTTCTTGACATTAAAGGCTTGATTGCCTATAATAATAAAAGTTAGTCTAAACTAAATCAAGACTGCTTTGCAAACTGATTTTTGTTTGCATATTGACCTTTTTACAGCCTTGCTGCTTGAGGTTAAAGTTTTTAAGGGAGAATCTATTATGCAGGATAATATAAGCAAATCCAGAGAAGATTATCTGGAGGCAATTTTAATTCAAATAAGAAAAAATGGCGCTTGTCGTGCTACAGATATAGCTAACCAGCTTAATTTTAGTAAGCCAAGTGTAAGTATAGCCTTGAAGAAGCTTGAAGATGAGGGCTTTATCATTCGTGACGACTGGCGTGTGCTTCTTACAGAAACAGGAACTAAAATAGCTGAGAGAACGCTTTTTAAGCACAATTTCTTTGAACATCTCTTCGAGGAAATGGGAATAGAGAAGACAACAGCAGAAAAAGAAGCCTGTCAGATTGAGCATATTATTTCTGATGACAGTCTAAGCAAAATCGTAGATTATGTTAAAAACTATAATCCGGATTTCTTTGAAAAATTATAAGGTTAAATTTCCTCTTGCCTAAATCATCAAATACTATTAAAATGGAGTAACTATCAAAAAACAAATGAGAAGGAGTTTTTATATGAATTTCCTGGAAGAACGAATTGTTAAAGACGGAGTTGTAAAAGAAGGCAATGTATTAAAGGTTGACAGCTTTCTTAACCATCAGATGGATATTGCATTATTTGATGAAATGGGTGCTGAATTTAAAAGAAGATTCAGCGATAAATTAATTACAAAAATTCTTACTGTAGAGGCCTCAGGCATTGGAATTGCCTGCGTTGCTGCAAGACACTTTAATGTACCGGTTGTTTTTGCAAAAAAATCAAAGAGCATCAACATTGACGGTGATATGTATGTTGCTGAAGTAGAATCCTT
The DNA here is from genome assembly GCA_964625275.1 of uncultured Lachnoclostridium sp. Taxonomy (GTDB): domain Bacteria; phylum Bacillota; class Clostridia; order Lachnospirales; family Lachnospiraceae; genus UBA3775. The sequence goes on along the minus strand of CAZVBH010000159.1, from coordinate 643 downwards.
TACACACAAATGTAAAAATCAGGTAATCGTTTCAAAAAAGTTTTTGACACCTGAGGATCATGTGCTCATAATTGATGATTTCCTCGCTAACGGTTGTGCACTTCAGGGGCTTATTTCAATAGTTAATGAAGCAGGTGCAACTGTAGAAGGAATTGGTATTGCAGTAGAAAAAGGCTTCCAGCTTGGCGGCCAAATCATTAGAAATCTAGGCTACCAGCTGGAATCCCTTGCAATAGTTGATGCCATGAATGCTGAAACCGGAGAAATCACCTTCCGCGAGCAATAATTTATAGATTTTTCATTCTCCAGTCTATGCATCTCTTGAGATAGTGCTCATAGTCCGGATTCTTACACATTCCCTTACCTGCGACGTCAGAAATTTTAGCTACATCCATTCCGTTGCAGGCAGTTGTTTTCATAACTATATTAAGTGCAGGCACGTCAGTATCATTGGCTATATATGTACCGATACCGAAAGCAACCTTTACGCGACCTTTGAAATAGCTGTAGATTTTCGAAGCTCTTTCAAAGTCGAGGCTGTCACTGAATAAAAGTGTTTTAGAGGCTGGGTCAATACCCAGCTTTTTGTAATGCTCAATTATCTTTTCACCCCATTCTACAGGGTCTCCACTGTCATGACGAA
>CAZVBH010000158.1:0-2978 GCA_964625275.1 uncultured Lachnoclostridium sp. | reverse complement strand
TCATTATCTCTTCATCTCCTTGTGCCGGCGTTTTATATTTGCTAAAGCTTTCTTTGCACGAAAAAAGGCAGCTATGAATATCACTACTCATAACCGCCTTAAAGCTGTTTTTTTATTTAATTATTAGTTTGACAAAAGAAATTTATTTTTAATTACTGGGACCCAAATCTCACTACGATAATCAGTACTACCGTTTTATATAGTAAATCTCATTTACATAGTGTGCAAAGTAATTATGATTAATGTATATATTGTTACATACTGATTTAGAATTAAGCTCTCAAAAGGTTCACCTTATGAGATCTTATTAGCATTTATCTGTAGCTTTGAAGGCTTAATGCACCTACTTACTTAATAAATGGCTATAATCATTTTTCATTTATTAGCTATTTGCTTCCTCTGTTTCAATCTCTAACCTTTGAAGTATATCTGTGATAATTCCGATATCCTCAATTAAGTTAATTCCAAAACACTTTTTACCGGCATCTTTTATGGATGCGCCAATATGATAAGCTACAGTTTCGTCTATAATAAGGAATCTATCATGAAAAACTCCTGTATAGTTTACCTTTAATGTAGGATACTGTGCATTAAAATTATCTATATCTTGAGTCGCAAGCCTCGTTCTTCTTACTGTATATATCGTTACATCTACCCCTTCCCGCTTTTTTGAAAGGATATTCAATGTTCCTACATCCACATAATTATCAATTAGAACTATCGACTTTTCAGCCTTTTCAATCAGATTTACCAGTAAACTGAATGCATCATAAATTTGCCCATCAAAAAATATACGCTGATCCACTTCTTCATGTTCTGAAATATATGCAAAAATTTTATCAAATTTTTCATTTGATTCTTTTTGATATTGTAATTGTTTTATTTCTAAGCTACTTAATCGTTCGAACATTAAAGCATTTTCTGCCAGAAATCTTCTCATCTTGACAAAAGTATTCATAATATTCAAACTTACCTGTATTGCTTCGTCACTCCGTAATATAGCTGAAAGCATTGCTATTCCTTGTTCGGTAAACGCATATGGCAAATATCTTCTACCACCTTTATTGGAACCATTTTCTGTATTTGAGGTCGCAATTTGCGACCTCAAAGCACTATACTCTTCTTCCGTTAATTGGAAACAAAAATTCTCAGGAAATCGCTTTGAATTTCTCTTAACACTTTCATTTAAACGCTTGGTTTCAACATTATAAAGCATAGCCAAGTCTCTATCTATCATTACCTGCTCGCCACGAACAATATGAATCAGATTTTCTATTTTTTCTTCTGTCTCATTAATCACCGCAGGCACCATAGTTTCATTTTCAGTCAAACCAATCATCTCCTGTATTTTTTTGAGGTCGCAATTTGCGACTTCAAAAAAATTGTACAACAGTAGATCCCTTTATGTCAATCGATTTCGACCTCAATCAACAAAATATCACAGCTGCTCTAATCATTTCTTCTGCTCCACAATCTTTTGCAGCTGCAATGCCCTGAGCCTGACGTTTTCTAATATTTTCTCTTTCGCTCTGTGCCACAAATGAAAGAATCTGTAAAACCAAGTCAGCAATAAATGTTCCCATCAAATCCTTGCAGGTTCTGGTATCCAGTAATGGCATGTCAAGTACACAAATATCAATGCCAATTTCCTTAGTTAGAATTCTCCATTGAGCCTGAATTTCTTCATAATTTCTTCCAAGTCTGTCAATGCTAAGCAGGTATAATATATCTCCGGCCTTAAGTTTTCGAACCATCTTCTTGTAGTTAGGTCTATCAAAATCCTTACCCGATTGCTTATCAATATAAATTTTCTTTTTGCTTACACCTGCCTCAACCAAGGCAATCAACTGTCTTTCCTCATTCTGATCAAAGCTTGAAACACGCACATAACCATAAGCATTACACTTCAAAACATTTTGATTCTACAACCTTCTGAATTGCTTTAATTGCTTCATTGTATTCTATCTTTGTCTTTTGAAAATAACTGGTAATATCCTCATAGTCACCTTCATATACTTTATTTTCAACAATCTGTGATAGCAAGAGTGGAATGCTTACATTAGGTGCCGACGATGGGCATCTTCCCATCTGCCTACGATGTTCTCGTACCTCTTTTATCAATTGAATAAACTCATCATTAAAGCGTATCTTGGGTAATAACATGTAAATATCAAAAATATGTCTGGAATGCATTTTCAAATCATCATACATATAATAGTCACACAATGCAAATATTTTATCTATAAATAGTAGCTGATACTACTTCTTCAAATAACTGTTTGTCATTATGCAAATACATCATATAACTCCTTTTCATAAAAAATTTTATATACTTTGATAGGATATAATGAAATATATGCATCAATATCCTGTTTCTGTATATTTTGCTTTTTTATGATATCTTTTAACCGTTTAGAAATCACATCTTCACTTTCATCTGATAATCGATCTACTTCACAAAGCAAATCCAAAAATTGCAAGACTTTAACATTTTCTTCTGTCACAGTTGTTTTAGGTTTTCTAAGTCGTATTGTCTGACCTTTAATTTCTATATCCCTTACTTTAGCACTTGCCTTATTTGATACTATTTCGACCGTAACAGGCACCTGTAATGTCATTCCAACTTGATTAGCAAATGTATAACCACTATAATATCCTTCAATCCTACCTCGGCGAGTTATATATCTGTATTTAGCCACTGTTTCAGCAGCAATCGGAACCCCGCCTTTTAGTCTAGATTGCGATGGAATATAAAACACACCATTGTCAAAACGTTTCAATAATCCCTGATCACAAAGTTGCTTCAATAATGGCCTAAGAGTATTTCCACTCAACCCCAATTCAATGTCTGACGTAAATATTGGCTCATTCGGTTTATAATTATCTAACAAGTATTCATATAACATATAATCACCGCCTCACAACGTTTTTTATCTACTGATTTTCAATTTCGTTGTTATGATTATAACGCTTTTTTA
>CAZVBH010000157.1:0-3081 GCA_964625275.1 uncultured Lachnoclostridium sp. | reverse complement strand
CCCTAATTACGGTGACGAGTTCGTACAGGATTTGCACCTGTTTCCCTTTTCACCGGAGCCAGCCTTATACAAGGCTGCTCCGACACCTGATTACTTCATATTCAGTTCTACCCAATATATCATATTTCTACAAACTATTCAATCATTTTATTGAGACCAGGCCAAAATATCTATATACATGGTATCAAGTCGCATACCCCGCATACTGCGTCATATAAAGTTCATAATACTTGCCTTTCTTTGCAAGCAGCTCCTCATGATTTCCTCTTTCGACTATTTCACCCTTATCCATGACTACGATTATGTCGGAGTCCCTAATTGTCGAAAGCCTGTGGGCTATGACTATGCTGGTGCGGTTCTGCATTACAAGCTGCATGGCGTTTTGGATTGATTTTTCCGTCCTTGTATCAACGTTTGAGGTCGCCTCGTCTAATATTAGTATCTGCGGATTTGCTACAAATGCCCTTGCGATTGCAAGAAGCTGTCTTTGTCCTTGGCTTATATTCTCGCCTGCACCTGTAAGAACCGTTTCAAAGCCCTCTGGAAGTGCATTTATCATCTTCTTGCAACGGCTCATTTTTACCGCTTTTTCTATATCGTTATCCGTTGAATTTTCGTTTGAATATCATGCTTTCGCTTGCCGACTTTACCGTCGATATGGAATTTCACCACACCCTGAGTCATTTACTTCTATTAATCTGCACCTACTTCTTCCTAGCACATTTCTTTAAGTACATCCTTCTTTATTAATTCTATACCGTCTTCAACCGTTATTTTTTTCATAAGTACAAAGAAAAGTGGAAGCGACAATTTGTCCATAAGTTCAGGTATTGCAGCAGTACAATAATCTTCCGTTTCAAGAGGTGCCATCTCAAAATGATCATAATCAATAACTGTTGTAGCTGTAAGGTCATAGTTACCATCCTCAGTTATATAGAAGCGTGGTGTCTGAAGATGATGTGTCTCATACAACTCGCCTCCAACGCCATCATGCGTAAACGGCCATACCTGTGCATTAATATAATTCAATAATCTATACATGTTTGATAAGTCATCAGCCCTTTCTGAAATCCACTTGGCAGCATTTGCATTAAAATAAACTCTCGTTTCCATACAAGAATCAAAGAAAAATATACTACATTCCAGGACTTCATCCGGGCACTTTTGATATCCTGTTAATAACATATAAATACTTACATTACCATCATCCAAATGCTCATGAAATTTTATATTTCTTTCCTTAAGATATGTAATAAACATACACTTTGCTTCTTTTTTATTCATAGTACCTCCCTAAAATGAGAAAGCTATTGCTCCCAGTATTATATCGATTATAAATATCATGATTACAAATCATGAAACTTATGAGCATAAGTAAAGAAGGGTATGGTCGGAATATGTACCCACACCTGAATTATCATATAATATTTCAGTCGCATTTCCTAAAGTAGCTCTCTGATTAGGGCTAAGTATTATATGATCGATGCATGATTCCACGTTAAAGAAACTATTCCTTACTGTCTTTGTTCCAGATGCTCCAGAAATAATATATCCTTCTTCTTTAATTTTAGTTAAGTTGATTGAACTTTTTCCTTCCTGCATATCTCCTGCGAATACTACATTCGCATCTTTATTTCTATGCAGAACATCATGTAATAAAATCCACTGCTGCGAATGTAATCTTTTTCTTTCAGAAATATACCATCCAACTTGATATTTGAAGTTCTGCACCTGGACAACATGTGAGTTTATGACATGTGTTTCAACACCATTTAAATCTGCAACAAGATAGCATATTCTATTCGGAAGCTCTGAATCCAGTTCAAGAACCTTATAACTGCCGAGTGCATCTCTTCTGACTAATGTAACAGACATAATAGATTTATAGTGTTTTACGTAATCGAAGCTGGCCGGTAAAATGAGCTCATATTCAGGATACAAGCATCTGAGCAAATTAAGATATTTCATATTACGACCTGCTAATATTTCCTGAAACATAATAAGTAAAGGTAAACTATATGTATTTCTTATATCATGAGCTGTTTCTCTAAGTTTCTTCTCATAAGAAATATTTTTGTTAACGGGGCGGTGCCCATTCTGGTTGTATGCGATAATACCATTATTCTTCTCCATAAATAGCCTCCTTATAAAATCTTGTATAATGTTGCTCTGTTTGCACTCTTCTTAACAGCACCTGATTCAGTTCTTACTACTGTTACGTTCTTGAAATCACCCTTACCTAATTTAGAAGCAAATACTTTTCCTACAGTTGCCCTATTACTTGAAGGCTTGCCATCTGCTACCATGTGAATATCTTTAAATGTTTCAGAAACGCTAAGTAAGTCAAACTGTTTGCCAATATTATCAGGATTCTTAACAAATACTTTGATTTCTTCAATAACCTGGTCAATGATCTCTGGTAATGCTTTTTTATTAGCCGCCGAAACTGCTAATCCATAATGTTGCATCAAAACCTCAACCGTCAATTCGCTCATGCTAAGACCTTTTAATTCGGCATCTTTTTGTAATACTGCCTTTAAATTATCCGGTGCATAAACTTTTAATACCTCCATTTATATTTCTCCTTTCATGGATGGAGCATTTAAGCTCCACCCTAAACTGTTCTTAATCCGGGTCATAGCTATCATAAAAATCATCAAGCGTGTATTCGGAATCACATCCTAACAATTCCTCAAGGAACTCCTCTTCTGAAGCGTATCCTAATTCTTCGTATTCTTTCATGAGTAAACCTCCTTTCCACGCGGGCCTTACTGTTGCTTTATTTAAGATACCACGTAGGCCCAACTGTTGTCAATGGCGAATTTAAAATTTTTTCTTATTTTTTCAACGAACCTGCTGTAATTAAACGATTCCCAAAAAATCCTTTCGTCCAACGTTTTTGCTTTTCGTCCAATTATGCACAATTTTGGACGAAAACCAGTCTGTTGGATTAAAAAAATGGGAAAATCAGAGCTTTCCGCCGCTGTCGCCCTACTGCTTACTTGTGGTGATGGCGAGGAATGTGCAGAAGTATATAAGTCTCTCCAAATCGGCAAAAATGAAATAACAGATCACAAAGTT
>CAZVBH010000156.1:0-3168 GCA_964625275.1 uncultured Lachnoclostridium sp. | reverse complement strand
GATGAATTTTATCTGCCTTTAATTTTATTGCGACCTTTGTGTAAGTATGGAGTATGCAGTCAACACTATATTTTTCACATATTGAAAGTACCTTAACAGCTAATTCTTCATACTCTGCTTCAGTTAAATCCTTTTCACGCAGTATAATTCCATCAGGCTTTTTACTTGCTACATTTTCTATCTGAACCAAAAAATCTCCACATAATTTTCTATTTGTAACACATAAAACTTTAAACATAGAGGTAATCATTCAGGACAGGCTGCAGGCCTTCATCAGACATATCGTTGTACATCTTACTAAAGCTTCGTGAATCATTAATTTCAAACTGCTCATCACCTTCCTTACTTTTGCTCTCCTTTCCTGTATATTTGCTTTCATGATCACCTATACCTGTTGAAACACCAGCCGAAACCTTTGTTGCTGCTATTTTTACTATTCCATTTCTAAAGCTTTCACTTTCCCTTGATGAAACAGTTATGCCTACAAATGGCATAAAAATACGATAGGCGCATATTATCTGGCAAAGCTGGGTTTCATGAACATCCTGTGGATTAATTTTGTCATTATTAATGATTGGTCTAAGTCGCGGACATGAAAGTGACATTTCTGCATGAGGATATTTTCTCTGAAGATAATAAACATGCAATGCACTTGCAAGTGCATCCTTTCTAAAATCAGACAAACCGAGCAAGGCTGAAAATCCAACACCTCTCATGCCACCCATTAAGGCACGTTCTTGTGCTTCAAATCGATATGGCCATACTCTCTTATGCCCTAAAAGATGTAAGGTTTCATATTTGTCAGTATCATAGGTCTCCTGAAATACAGTCACATAATCTGCTCCACATTCGTGCAGATATCTGTACTCATCAACATTTACAGGATAAATTTCAAGACCTACCATTTTAAAGTATTTTCTTGCAAGCTTGCAGGCTTCTCCAATATAAGCAACATCACTCTGAGTTCTGCTTTCACCGGTAAGGATTAAGATTTCTTCCATGCCTGAATCTGAAATTATCTTCATTTCTTTTTCTATCTGCTCTTTAGAAAGCTTCATTCTATTGATGTGGTTGTAACAATTAAATCCACAGTAAACGCAATAATTTTCACAATAATTTGCGATATAAAGTGGTGTAAAAATATAAACCGTATTTCCAAAATGTTTACCGGTTTCTATTCTGGCTCTTTGCGCCATTTTTTCCAAAAATGGTTCTGCTGCCGGTGACAAAAGAGCTTTAAAGTCCTCTATGCTGCAGCTTTCATGCTCCAAAGCAGCTAAAACATCCTTTGCAGTATATTTTGAATAATCATATTCCTGCATCTGCGTCATAACCTTTTCTCGGATATCAGAATCAATTCTATCCATATCAGGCAGATATTCCATGTGATTTTTTCTAAATGACTTATCCTGTTCAAGCCTATGCTTTATTTCCACAGCTTTAGGTGATAAATATTCATTGTCTATTAAAAATTGGTTTTCCATTTAAATACTCATTTCTACTTTTTCGATTTTAGTCAAAATTTAATTTGCAAACTGTTTTGCTTTAATCCAGTCTGCTACAATGCCCTTTGTGGCATAACTACTTTAACAAATTTTTAAAATTTCAATCACGTAAAAATCCTGTCAGTGGATCTGACGCTTCGGCTCCTCTTGTTAAAACTCTGCCCGGCTTCGCAAGAAAAGCTTCTCTTCCTGCCTCTATAGCCTTTTTAAAGGCTGATGCCATAAGTGGCAGGTCTCCTGCTGTTGCAAGAGCTGTATTTGCCATAATGGCAGCTGCTCCCATTTCCATTGCTTCGCATGCCTGTGATGGCTTTCCAATTCCTGCATCAACTATAATTGGCAAATCGATTTCTTCAATCAAAATCTTAATAAAATCTTTTGTTGCTAATCCTTTATTTGAACCAATTGGAGCTGCAAGGGGCATAACTGTAGCCGCTCCTGCATTAACTAATTCTCTTGCAACATTTAAATCCGGATACATGTAAGGCATAACAACAAAGCCTTCTTTGGCAAGTATTTCTGTAGCCTTAATTGTTTCATAATTATCAGGCAGCAAGTATTTGCTATCTTGCATAATCTCTACTTTTACAAAATTTCCACATCCTAACTCCCTTGCAAGTCTTGCTATTCGTACTGCCTCTTTCGCATCTCTGGCACCTGAGGTATTAGGCAAAAGAGTTACACCCTCCGGAATATAATCTAAAATATTTTCATGTTCTTTCGTATTAGCTCTGCGAACTGCTAGTGTAATGATTTCAGCGCCGGCATATTTGACAGCTGACTCAACCAGCTTTAAAGAATACTTACCTGAGCCAAGAATAAATCTTGAATTAAATTCGTGTCCACCAATTATTAATTTGTCATCCTTCATTTCAAATTTCCTTCTAAATAAATAATTTACATTTTCTAAAGCTTTATTACCTTCTCAAATAGTATATTTAACCTTATCTGAAGTAACTTTTTTGATAAAATGTTTTCTGTCACCGCTTAGCTTTATGAAATTTAGCCCCCTGCAACAAAATTTACGATTTCAATTTCATCACCATCCGAAATTACTGTTGTATCAAATTTTGCTTTTGGAATTATTTCTTCATTGAATTCAACAGCTACTAATAGTGGATTGAAGCCTGCTTCCATTAAATATTCAGAAATTGTCTTACCTGCAGCTTCATACTGCTTTCCATTGATTTTTACCACAATACTCCTCCTTTATTTTAAGCTTAATTTGCAAATTATCTTTGCTGAAAAGTCATGTTATTCCAATAGCTAGTCTTTTGAAGTAACATTTCACCGCTTAAGAAGCGGGGGACTTTTTAGATAAGGTTAAATTCTTTGCATAAAAAAGCGCAAAATTGCCAATAAGCAACTCTGCGCATCAAATGTGTTCATGTTTTCCTACGTTGGCATTATCCAAATCAGGTTAAATGGTCGAAAGTCATACTTTCCTCTCAGCCTGTAATACAAGCTCCCATAACTTATTAAATTTAAATCTATGTTACTACCTTTTTATGATGATTTCAAGTATTTTTAAAGTATAATCTTCAAAAAATTTATCTTTAATAATGTAAAATCCCGTTTTCTTCATATTTTTCCTCTCCAGCTACAGAAGGTAGTGTCAAATTTTACTACCTTTTTATTGTCTAAACCTTTATTTTTTCGGGAG
>CAZVBH010000155.1:0-3238 GCA_964625275.1 uncultured Lachnoclostridium sp. | reverse complement strand
AAGGTGGCGGAACTAATTGGAAAACAGAATTAGGCATGAATGCAAGCAAGAATGAGTTGCTATAAAAAGATAGCCTTCTTCAACCTGACGACTGTCTGTTACAGCTCCGGTTATGGTTTCATTTTTCTTAGATTCATCACCGACATAAATTCCGCCACAGGCCTTTGCTATATTTATCAGGGTTAGCGGTGTCATATGTCTGTCATTATTTGCTTTCTCAGATGAAGTAATTGCCATTACAAATCCTCTTTTCTTGGTTAGGATGCTTTTGTCTAATTCTTTCAGCTTAATTTGCTTTAATTTTAATTCTGCTTTTAAAGTAAATTAAGTAAAAAACTCAAGGCTTAATTTGTTTTATCTTAATTCTGTTTTTAAAGTAAATTAAGTAAAAAACTCAAGGCTTAATTTGCAAACAGTCACTGTTTAACAGCCAGACTATTTGCTCATTATCCTCACGCATTATTTTTCTATTTTAGCCAAGGAAATTTCTATCAGCTTTTCACAGAGCTGATTGTAATTGATTCCAATTACGGCTGCTTCCTGTGGAAGAAGGCTGGTAGGTGTCATTCCCGGAAGTGTATTTGCCTCCAGACAGAAAATATCACCATTTTCATTCATAATGAAGTCAGATCTTGAATAAGTATCAAGTCCGATTACTCTGGCAACCTCTTCTGCATAAAACTGCATTTGCTTTGTCTTAGCCTCATCAAGCTCTGCAGGACAGGTTTCAACTGCACTTCCTGCCTTATATTTATTCGCATAGTCATAAAAACCAATCTTAGGTGCTATTTCTATTATAGGAAGAGCTTTTCCATTTAAAACACCAATAGAAAATTCACGTCCTTTTACATATTCCTCAATTACAAGCTCCTCCTCCCATTTAAAGCCTGCATCAAGCGCTGCTGAAAATTCCGAAGGCTTTGTAACAATTGAAGTTCCTATTGAAGAGCCTCCACAGCATGGCTTTACAACAAGCGGAAGCTTAAGTGAAAGCTTTTCCAAATCATCCTCTCTTTGATTTCTTTTCATGGATATACCCTTTGGAACAGGAATACCATTTGCTGCCATAAGTCGCTTTGCCAGCTCTTTATTCATGGCAATTGCACTGCTTAAATAATCACTTCCTGTATATTTAATGCCAAAGAGGTCAAATGCAGCCTGAATCTTACCATTCTCTCCATTTTCGCCATGCAGTGCCATAAATACAATATCGGCCTGCTTACACATTGCTATTACATTTGGTCCAAAAAATGAAGGTGACTGATCTTTTCTGCTTGCCTTTACAGCCTCAAGATCAGGTGCTGTTGTCGGTATATCATTTACAACAAGTGAAATTTCCTCTGCACGATCAAAAATGTTTGTGGTATCGATTTCTTCATCGCCATAGCCCATGAAAACATCAACCATGATTACTCTGTGACCATTTTCCTTTAAAGCCTTTGTAACCATGCTTCCCGTCTTGAGTGAAACATCACGTTCCGTACTGAGTCCACCGGCTGCTACTACTATATCCATTATAAAGTTCCTCTTTTCTCCATTATTAATTCATCAAATATATAAATGCATTTACCTGTTATGCACAATCTTAAATATTATACCATTATATATTCAAACTTCCAAGTAAATTTGTAAAAAATGCAGATTGAAAAATTACTAAAAAAGGACTATTATACTTTTTGGTAAAAATTTTGTGATAGTTGTACATAATCTTGTTTCAATGCGATAGGAGCGCATAATGTTATGAATAAGGATTTGACGGTTGGCAAACCCGAATCGGTTTTGTGGAAATTCTGTTTGCCTCTTTTTGGCAGTATCATCTTTCAACAGCTTTATAATATTGCAGACAGCTGGGTGGCTGGAAAATTCATCAATGAAAATGCCCTCGCTGCTGTCGGTAACAGCTATGAAATCACTTTGATTTTCATTGCCTTTGCCTTTGGCTGCAACATTGGCTGTTCAGTAATAACCTCCCAATTCTTTGGTGCAAAGAAATACAGGGATATGAAAACTGCAGTCAGCACTTCATTAATTTCCAGTGCAATTGTATGTGTTCTTTTAATGCTCTTTGGATTTTTGTTTTCCGGTAAGCTTCTAAATATGATTAATACACCGGAGCTCATTTTCAGTGATTCAAAGCTTTATCTTGATATTTATGTTCTTGGACTTCCATTTTTATTTTTCTATAATATTTCTACAGGTATCTTTTCAGCACTAGGTGATTCCCGTACTCCATTCATCTTTTTGGCCTTTTCTTCAACTGCCAATATATTAGTTGATATTCTTTTTGTTAAGGCCTTCAACATGGGCGTCGCAGGTGTAGCATGGGCAACCTTTATTTGTCAGGGTGTTAGTGCGGTGCTTGCAGTAATTGTTGTATTTAAGAGACTTCTCAAGATTGAAACCTCTGAGAAGGCTGCTCTTTTTTCATTCCCAATTTTGAAGAAATTTGCAATCATTGCCATTCCTAGTATTCTTCAGCAGGCATTTATTTCGCTTGGAAATATTATTATTCAGAGAATAATCAACGGCTATGGTGCCAGCGTTATCGCCGGTTATTCTGCCGCTATCAAGCTCAACAACCTCGTTACAACTTCTTTCACTACTCTTGGTAATGGTATTTCAAATTATACAGCTCAGAATCTCGGTGCCGGAAAGCTTGGAAGAATAAAGTCCGGCTTCAAAGCCGGCTTCAAGATGGTTTGGGCACTTTGTCTTCCTATTGTAATTTTATATATGGTATTTTCAAAGGCACTCATCGGTTTCTTCATGAACAATCCTTCAGCTGAGGCCGTAACTGCCGGAGTCAATTTCCTTCATATCGTAGCTCCGTTCTACTTCATTGTATCAGTTAAGCTTGTTGCTGATGGTACACTTCGTGGCTCAGGTCTTATGAAGAGATTTATGATTACGACATTTACTGACTTAATCATGAGAGTTGTTCTTGCAGCTGTATTTTCAAGTATTTGGGGCGTTACAGGCATCTGGTCAGCATGGCCATTCGGATGGTGCATTTCAACCTCAATGTCAATCTTCTTCTATCATTTCGGACCATGGAAGGATTCAAAAGCAGAGTAAAATTTTTATAAATTTAGTGTAAAAAAGTCCCCGCTTAAAAAGCGGGGGACTTTTTAGATAAGGTTAAATCATCCAAATTATCTGTATTTTAGAGTGCCAGGTACATCCTATTCATGCTTGTCTCCAATATTTAAAGCAATTCTTGTGCTACAGATAATTCTTT
>CAZVBH010000154.1:0-3294 GCA_964625275.1 uncultured Lachnoclostridium sp. | reverse complement strand
CAAGGAATGCCTGTCCGAAGCAAGCTGAGAATGTAGGTGTAGGCTCTGTGATACCTCTTTCTGTTCCAGCAAGCTTAGCTGTGAAACCTGAAAGGAAGTAGTACTGTGTCTGCTCTGGTGTAAGGATAGATACTGGAGGAAGTACTCCGAATGCATCTGCTGAAAGGAAGATTACGTTATCAGCTGCAGGACCTGCAGAAACCTTGTTAACGCTCTTAGCAACCTTCTCGATGTGGTCGATTGGGTAAGATACACGAGTATTCTCTGTTACACTCTTATCTGCGAAATCAATTGTGCCATCTTCAGCAACTGTTACGTTCTCAAGAAGAGCATCTCTCTTGATTGCATTGTAGATATCTGGCTCTGACTCTTTATCAAGGTTGATAACCTTTGCATAGCAACCACCTTCAAGGTTGAATACGCCGTTATCATCCCAGCCATGCTCATCATCACCGATAAGGAGACGCTTAGGATCTGTTGAAAGTGTTGTCTTACCTGTTCCTGAAAGACCAAAGAAGATAGCTGTGTGCTTTCCTTCCATATCTGTATTAGCTGAGCAGTGCATTGAAGCGATACCCTTGAGTGGGAGATAGTAGTTCATCATTGAGAACATACCCTTCTTCATTTCTCCGCCGTACCATGTATTGATGATAACCTGCTCTTTTGAAGTAATGTTGAAAGCTACACATGTCTCTGAGTTAAGACCTAACTCTGCATAATTTTCAACCTTTGCCTTTGAAGCATTGTAAACGATGAAGTCTGGCTCGAAGTTAGCAAGCTCTTCTGCTGTAGGCTGGATGAACATGTTCTTTACGAAATGTGCCTGCCAAGCAACTTCAACGATGAAACGTACTGCCATTCTTGTGTCTGCATTAGCACCACAGAATGCATCTACTACGAAAAGTCTCTTATTTGAAAGCTCTTTCTTAGCGAGATCCTTAACAACTGCCCAAGTCTCTTCTGTCATTGGGTGGTTATCGTTCTTGTAAGCATCTGAAGTCCACCATACAGTGTCCTTTGAGTTCTCATCTACAACGATATACTTATCTTTAGGTGAACGACCTGTGAATACACCAGTCATAACGTTAACTGTGTCGAGCTCTGTGTTCTTTCCTACTTCATAACCTGTAAGCTCAGGCTTTGTTTCCTCAGCGAACAACTGCTCATAAGAAGGATTGTAAACGATCTCTGTTGTTCCAGTAATACCATACTTTGTTAAATCAACTGCCATCTTAATTTGACCTCTTTTCTTAAAATATAGTTTTGGTAGCTGCTTTTAGGGCTAATCATAACAAACATAAGCTGGTTACATTCTGCCATAAAACTAAAATCATAACAGCTTGTCATGAATCATAGCCGCAACTTAAGAAGAAGTCGCAGATAGCCACCTCTCCCGTATGTAAGTATATCTAACTAACTCAAATAAATCAATATTAAATTTGCTTTTTTTCTTATTCTTAATACATTTTATTGAAATTTTATGGTATCATAGTGTCAGTTAGTGATTTAATGCTTTTCACTATTTGCTTATCAGGGGGATTTGCGTTAAAGTTTTTTTCAAGGAGAAGTTTGGGATATGTCAAAATACTGTCTTTTAAAGGGGAAGCCTCTTGCATATGATAATCATTCAGATGACAATCATATCTATATTAGAACCATTGCACGAAATACCAATTATGCCATAGCCGTAAATGTATGTTCAAATATTTCTCCACATAGGATGTGGTATGCCATCAAAAAATTCGATATGGGCGGCTTTAAGTATGATTCGGTAAAAAAGCGTATTCTTACCAATATATACAACAGGTCTGATGGTCTTCTTATGATTCAGCCCTCCACCGGCTTAAACCTTTCCTATTATCAGAGATGGTTTGACCGTTCGGAGCTTAAGCTTGCATCTGAGCGCCGGGATCCCAACAATGAGCTTGGCAGAGAATTAATCAGACTTACAAAAACAGCCATGAGAGAAAAGGATGCCTCTGTCTGTGCCTATGGCATTTGCTGGGGACCCAAGAATACTCCGGAGAAGGTCTTTGGCTTTTATCCGGGACTTGGTGTTCATGATGTGCACTGTAACATAGAAAACGGCCATGATTCATCAAAAATCAGGCCGTCTACTGCGCATGATGGTGCTTTATTTTATATTTTTCCATCCAGAAAACTGATTTATGGAGTTTTCTGTCTTTTTCCAAACCAGATGTAGGTTAATGGTGCTTACACTTGATAATGTTTGCTCGATGGTGCTTGCACGATGGTGCTTGCACGATGGTGCTTGCACCATGTACTGCCCACCACCCATTTCACTTTTGTTCATTAACATTAAAGCCGTTTTCAAGTTTTAACCTTCAGCATCTGCTATATATGTCAGTCCTGTCTCCCAAAATGTAGTCTCCGGCCAGCCTGTGGTATCAAAGCCTGCACGTATGGACTTACAATAATATTCATACTTTGCCTGTATGTAGCTTCCATTTACAATATCATTCCAGGTAGGATAGAAATCTGTATCATCGGTATCTATCTGACAGGCTGTTCCAAATATCATTGCTCTGTCCTCTGTCGGATAGGTCATACCATATTCACCGATAAATGCATCCATATATTTCATAACAAAAGTATTTACAAAGTCTGCATTATAAAAGCTTGAATAATCATAGGAATAATCAAAATCCTCCGGATTCAAAGCACTCCACTCAAGCTCTGAAAAAATAGCATCATTATAGAGGCCTTCAAAGCTCAATCTTGCATCTATTATGTGAGAAAGCTCATGATTTACATTATAAGGCCAATAATAGGTTGAATTCACATTCAATACCATTGATATAACGCTTCCTGTATTGTTTACAAAGGCATCAGCCTCATCAAGATTACCGGCACTATTACTGGTTATCGTGCCACAAAGGTAAATATTAATTTCATCAATGGCTCCATAGGCAAGCTGTCCGAAAAAATTGTCAGGATATTCGGAGAAGATTTCGTCTAAGGTGGTGAGTGCATCCTCTATTTTTTCCGGTTCAAGCTCCTGCTCAAGATTGTAAGTATCTATGCTTGAAGGTACCTGATTTGCTATGTAAAGAGATACTCCATACTTATCGCCCAGCTGCTCTGCTTCGTCATAGTATTCCAAAAGGTCATCGAGCTTTTCAGCTGAAGCTTCAGTTGTCAATTCCTGCTCACGTTCCTCATAGGAAATGTGAGTAATGTTACTAAGCTCCTCCGAAGCCTTTGAGGTATCCCAAAGATATATCGTAAGTCCTTTCAATTCTGAAGAAACAATTATATAATAGTAGTCCGGAT
>CAZVBH010000153.1:0-3312 GCA_964625275.1 uncultured Lachnoclostridium sp. | reverse complement strand
GACAAGAATAAAAAAGCCGCCAGCGAAGTGCTGCAACAGGGCTTAGAAATCTAAACGCTATAAAATTGAAAGTCTACTACCTTGCAACATGCAAAGTGCCCCCCAAAAAGTTAGACAATATTTGAAGCTGGAATTTGTTCAAGCAACCAAAGGGTTTGCTGTCTGTGAACAGCAGGCGGCAAGTCCTTTGGTACAGCATGGTGGAATTCATCACGATCTACAGTAATGGCGACATCCACTGAACCATGAATGACTGAACTGAAATCATAGTATAACACTACAGATAAAATAAGCTCCCGGCTGTCGGATTGTATTCCGATGGTCAGGAGCTTTCTTTATCTATTCAAATATAACGATATATTCCGTAGATATTTCGTCAAATGTGTAATCAATATCATCAAGCACTTCTGTGAGCTGCTCGTTCAGTTTCCCGTGGACATAATCATCTCGCACATTCGGCTTTTCTATCAGCAACCATTTAAGTTGCTTATATGAGTATTTCGCAAATGCAATCCACTGTGGATAATTGATTGCCATTGGATTCCGTGTAAAATAAACCTTTCCCGCATTAACGGCAGTCGCTGCTGAATGACCAATAAACAACATGGTCGCCAGTTTAGGATGTTTCTCACAATTTAGTGAAAAGGGAATAGATTCTTTGACAGAGTGACCTTCCTTAATCCGCTTGAAAGCGTACCCAATGCGTATAACCACCTCAACAATCATTACCGGTATAGATAGCGTACAGAAATGTATAAAGTCATATCCTTCGTAATACATACCTTGCACTATCTCTGCAATAGTCTGATCGTACTCTCCGATTTCTCCAAACTGCAATAGATTGAACAATTCCATTAACGGAGCGGGCAGTCCCATTGATGTT
This sequence comes from uncultured Lachnoclostridium sp., assembly GCA_964625275.1. GTDB lineage: Bacteria > Bacillota > Clostridia > Lachnospirales > Lachnospiraceae > UBA3775. The sequence continues at coordinate 2,429 of CAZVBH010000153.1, read as the reverse complement.
GTGATATCGGATTTAAAATGAATTATCTGCTTTGCAATCGCCGCAAAAATATCTGTTTCTTTGCGGTCGGTATAGTTTTCCATGACCTGAGACACTATTTTCCCAGTTTTATCAATAGTGGTCATTCTTCCTGTCAGTATATCTGCTACTCCAAAAATAAGACCGAGTAGCGGATCGTGTCCAAGCGAAAGCAAGCGATGATAATACGCAGATAATCCTTCAACTCGTATGATTGTATTGCGATTATCTTGTGCATCATATGGAACTTTACTGACCTTGGAATTGGCCAGCTTCTCCATTTCTTCTTCCGGGAATTCCTTATCAAACCAATCCCGGACATAATTTGCAAGCGTCCTACCTCTCAGTCCTTCAGGCGTTTTCTTTGGAATACCCACAAGTAAAATATCAACTGCCGCTCCAAGCATTCCTGCTACGGCACTAATGGCAACATCATACTTATCCAAATAGTGAAGCTGATTATATTCAGCATTAAGTCTCTGAATTTCCCTGCTATTACTTTTGAGTTCATCCTCAGTAAATATGGATTCAAGCGGATGACCTGTTCCAACGGACTGTTCTGCTTCAAGACAGAGTTGTTCCCATGAAGGAACAACCATAACCCTCTTGGATTCCACATACCTTGGCACCTTTGGCATTTCTTCATAACCAAGCATCCGAAGTAAATATTCACTCTCCTGAATTCTTTTATCAAGCTCAGTCGAAGAAGGTATCGCAGATTTAATTTTTTTAAGCTCCTCGTCCTGATATTTCAGAACATCGTTGATTTGCTGTTCTGTTCGAGAATATTTATATTTGCTCATCTTTCGCCTTCTTTTTCTCAAGTTCAGCAATCTTGTCGTTTAATTCCTGTATTTGAGATTGATAACCTTTCATTTCATTTTTTAATTTGGTATCATAAACTAAAAGATGTTCTTGCATTTCTTTATTGCCCTGGGATTCCGTTTTAAGTTCATTAATCACGGCATTGTGCTCTGCAAGAGCCTTTTTGTACAGTTCTTCTTTCTCTTCGGCCTGCTTCTTGTATTTTTTGCATAATAAAGCAATAATCCCTGTTGGAAGGAGCCCAACTATAACACCTTTCTGGAAATTACAATCTTTTACAACCTCCGTAACCACTTTACCTGCTTTTACCAATTCATTATTAACCTTATTAAGCATAGGTGTCAGCCTGTTAAAGTTGAATTTACTCAATATTACACCTCGCTTTATATAACACCCAAGTCGTGCTGCAACTCCTTTATGGAGTGCTGCAACAGAATATTAAGACTTTGCAAGTAATCCATGCGTTCTTTATCAGCATCAGCTTCTGCCTTCAGTGCCTTGATAATTTCCTCATGCTTTTTCAGTGCTTCTTTATATAGACGCTCTTTCTCTTGTCTTAGCTGTTTGTTTTTAAGTCGAGAGGCAACTCCTACTCCTGCCGCAGCAAGACCTGCGACAGGTGCCGCAAGTACAAACACACCCGCTACCATACCTCCTCCGACAATTGCTCCTGCCGCTGCAAGACCAGATGTAATACCCGGTGCTGATAAGCCTACAACACCGAGTCCATAAATGGCAGCAAAAGAACCTACGCCACCAATCCCAGCGCCCAATGCGCCTGCCAGTACTTCTGGAATAGCACTTTCCTTGATGGTGCGATTTTCATCATTAAGAGCCGCAGCAGCTTCATTAACAACATTAACAACCGACTGCATAGAATCTATGCTTTGGAAGTTCATGTCCTGTTTCTTTTTGATATATGTATCCTTTTTCTTCGAGTTACTCATGATTTTCTCCTATAAGTTACAATTTTTTATTAGCCTGTCATCCGCCAGCTAACTATAGATGAATCTCAAATGTCGGACTCTGACCCCTGCCTGTGAAATACACACCCTAAAATTAGTTTGCACCTTTTGATTTTTTTGCAGCAGGGCAATCGCTGAATTGTATCATACTCTTAAATTCGCTTTTAGAACCGTAATAACTTTTCCATTGTCTTTTTCCTCCACAGCTTATATACGAAGAAAGCTTGTTCACAGCTCATGTGCTTTATAACATTTTATTCCATACCATGAAGTAAGTCAACTTCAAAAATCGTGTTTCTATTTTAATCACTTTTTAATGCGCAAAACCACCGTAAATTTTGCATTTACGGTGGTTTTTGGTACGCCCGGCAAGATTTGAACTTGTGACCTTCGGAGTCGGAGTCCGACACTCTATCCGCTGAGCTACGGGCGCTTATATGGGATCAACGCTTATCGGCGGTAATCTGCTTTTTTATTATTTAGTGGTCAAATAGTAGTCATTTTTCGCTAGGCTCTTGACCTCAATTCCTCCAAGCCCAGTGTTTTCAATGCTTTGCGCCGTATACCGCCTAAACTCGCCGGAAACGTCGGAGTCCAACGCGCTATCCAGCTGCGCCACGG
>CAZVBH010000152.1:0-3345 GCA_964625275.1 uncultured Lachnoclostridium sp. | reverse complement strand
TGGCTTTAAGGTTATGAGCAAGTAGCGAAGCGGATTGCGAATATCCGCTTTGATATGTGACAACAGCTGCTTAGCATACATATCATACTGAGCCTTAAGAGCAGCTGCATCAATATCATTATCTAATTCTAAATTCACTATATTTCCTTCCTAAAAACCTAAGCTAATCCGCGCATTACAATCAGACAGGTTTTTTCTTTTAGTGAATTCATGGCCATGAAATATTTACTCTCAGATGATAGCACATTTTTGCCAACTATTCTATTGTACTAAGTATACAAAATTGAGGGGTAGAATTTTGTGAAATATTTTGGGTAACTTCGGTTTATCTCGGCATTTGTCATTTTGATATCAACTTATTTTCAGCTAGTGTTTTTGAGATTTATAGATAATTTTAACCACTCAGACTTTATCGTCAAGCAGGAAATCCAAGAACTAAATTTCTGCAATATACAGGGAATACGAACAAATATGCTTGCGCGTAAGAGCATGAAAGGCGCGTAGCTCTACGCCCGGCACATATTTGTGAGTATTCCCGCCCTTATTCATACGTGGATTTTCGTCCTAATTTGTACGAAAGCGTGAGCCAGGCTCACGCTTTCTATTATAAGAGGAAATGCCGGCTGACGCCGGCATTTCTATATTACTATAGGATTTTGCAATCACTAAAAATCTTTTTAATTGCTTCCCATACCGAAAGCGAAGGATTTTCCTTATAGTATATAAATCCTTTGTAATTCTGCAGTACATATCCTCTCTGCTTATTCTCGTCCATGATGTGCTCGCTTCTCTCTATAGCCTTTCTTACATCATCCAGGCTCAGCTTTGATAGGCATCTTTTAAAATTGTCCTCATGCTTATATTCGTCCATGCTTTCGAAGTGTTCTCCGAAAGCACGATTGATATACGATAGATATTGTTTTCTATGTCCCAGTGTTCCATAACAATCACTCTTGTGAAGAACAATCCATAAATCGAAAGCAAAATTGCTATATCCATACTTATATGAAATCTGTTTACCCAATTTCATTGCCTGTTGCATACGATCTATAGCATCTTCAAACTGTTTCACATGATATTCTTCATCACTCTCATAATCAGCAAAATGATAAATTTCAGTTTTTCCCATTAAAGTTAAACCTTTTGCTCTTTTTAGCGGATTTTTTTCAATTTTACAATCAATCGCAACTTTGAATTCAGCTTCTTCTGTATTGTTAATCTAATCTCTGAGCCAGAACAAATACCACTGCTCAGTTTCTCCTTCAACACTGAAATAATATTTTTTCGCACACTTCCTTTTAGCCATTATCGCACACCTCCGCCACAAGTTTCTCAAAAAGAGGTGAGAAATCAATTGTCTTTATTGCACCGTACTGACTAACGAAATAGTTCTTCATATAATCATCACCCTTGCGCACTCCATTTTCACCAGCTGTACCAAAGTCAGACAATGCATATAACTCGCTGAGCAGAGTATCATCATCTTTTTCTACGAACTTGATTTCATCTCTCCGAAAAATATTGGAGTTTAAGAAGATAGGATTATGTGTATTAAAAATCAGCTGAGCATGCTTCTTATTGATATCATCATTGTGAAATACATTTATAATGCTCATTAATGCAATTGGATGAATAGACGCATCAAATTCGTCAACGACCAGTGTTCCACCGGTCGCAATCGCCTTGATAACCAGTGGGAACAGATTGATAAATCGAATTGTTCCATAGGATTCAAAAATCTCGGCAAGCACAGCTTTTGCGTTGTTGCTATCCTTTTTATCGTTAAAAATAGAGCACAGCTTTGCCTCACCATCATCTCCGTTAGCAACATAAGCTATGGTATTAGAATTAATACCGAATAATCTCGCTGCTTCATTTACAGTCTTCTCAACAAAAATAGTCTTCTTCTGAGGATCTGAAAAACGTCTGATTAACTGGATTGCATCCGCCCGATAAATGACCATGAATTTTTCTGTGAACCAGTCAAGAATCCACTTCGTAATGGTCTGGGAAACCATAAGCTTAAAGCCATTGGTAAGGAATAATTCATCTGCTGCAAGACTCTGGTTTACTACCATATTCATCGTCTCACGATTGCTTATCATCTGAGAAGAAACGTATTTTTTGATTTGTTTAAAATCACCAAGTTCAACTTCATTATCTCTGCAAAAGACAAGCTCATCATTTATCATTAAGCACTCATGCTTAACTGACCTACTATACGTATCATTCAGAAAAAGTCCCAGCAGCACACTTAATTCATACTTAAACTTAAAGCCGTTCTCTACAAACTCAACTTTGAAAACAACCGGCTGAACATCTTCACTGATATTATTGGGAATTAGTTCAAGATTATAAGCTGCTTTGTTCGGTGTATTTTGTTCTTCAGCATTGCGAATATTTCCACGAAGCACGATTGCTCTAAACGTATCCATTGCACCAATAATATTTGTTTTTCCCGATGCATTAGGACCATATATTACAGAAGAACATAAACCTTTCACGTCTTTATTTTTGACCTTTTCTTTAAGGATACTATAATCCAATCCATGCTGCTTTGGGGCTGGTACCATTGAAAACTCAGCATTTTCAAGAAAAGACTTAAAATTTTCAACCTCAAATTTCAAAAGCATGTCAATAATCCTCCTATCATTCATATATACATATTCATTATATCACTTCAAAAGTGCAGAGTCAATTGTGTAGTCGTCTATTTTGCGAAATTATTGCAAAATGGATGATTCTAATTTAAATTTAGCAATAAATATGTATTATATTTTACTCATAATCTGCAATATTATTCACCTTTATTGCCATTCTTATAAAGTCCAGAGGTACTTGGTACGAAAGCGTGAGCCCGGCTCACGCTTTCTATTATAAGCGGAAATGCCGGCTAACGCCGGCATTTCTACATTTAAGCACTAAAAATCATAGTGCAATTCTTTTAATTTAGTTATAAAACTTTTTACTTCGTCCAATGTAACATTGTTCCAAGTAAAAAAACTCAAAGTAGTGAACAATCTTGCTAAACCTTGCTTAAGCCAAAGACTTTACCTCTGCTTCTATTTGACGCAAATCATCCATTGATAGCTGTGGCAGTCCATCTGAAACATCCTCCAATGATAAACCTTTTTTAATAAATACTTTAGCTGTTTCTTCAGCCTCTTTTCTAGCTGCTTTGGCTGCCTCTTTCCTTGCTGCTTTAGCTGCTTCGTCTGCCTCTTTTCTAGCCGCTTTGGCTGCTTTTTCTGCCTCTTTCCTTGCTGCTTCGTCTGCCTCTTTCTTTGCTGCCTCTGCACCTTCTTTTCTTGCATTAGCTAATTCAATTTCTATTTCATCTTTCAT
>CAZVBH010000151.1:0-3400 GCA_964625275.1 uncultured Lachnoclostridium sp. | reverse complement strand
AAAGTAATAGACCATTATACAAATCCACGTAACGTAGGAGAAATCGAAAATGCAAGTGGTGTCGGAACAGTTGGTAATGCAAAATGTGGCGACATCATGAGAGTTTACCTCGATATTTCAGATGACGGAATCATCAATGACTGTAAATTTAAGACCTTTGGCTGTGGCGCAGCAGTAGCAACCAGCTCAATGGCAACAGAGATGATAAAAGGCAAGACCATTAAAGAAGCAATGCAGCTTACAAATAAAGCAGTAATGGAAGCTCTTGATGGACTTCCACCGGTAAAAGTTCACTGCTCAGTACTTGCAGAAGAAGCAGTTCATGCAGCCCTTTGGGATTATGCAGAGAAAAAAGGCATCGTAATCGAAGGCCTCGAAAAACCATCAAATACACAGGATGAAGAAGAACCTGTTGACCTTGATGCAGAGTAAACAAATGGTTTCTAATCTTTGGTTTTTATCAGAAAAGTCCGGCGCTTTTTAGCGGTGGACTTTTTGTACTTTGTGATTGTGAAACTATTTTGATTGCTGTATAATGAAAGAGAAAATTTCAATAGGGAGGATGGAATTATGTTGTATCCGTTTATGACATTAAATGATAATACAGAAATAGTTCATTCAAATATTATAGAACTTGATGGAAAAGAAAAAGTTAAAGTATGTATTGAAAAACCTGTTTTGGGTGGATTTAAATCTGCTGAATGTTGGTTGCCAACATATGAATGGACTAATATTAATGGATTTTCAGATGATGAAATTGAAAATTATAAGAGTCTATTGGAAAGTGTAGCCCACATCATCATAGAATTGGCACGTGAGGGAGGTTTTGAAAATTCTGCTCTCGGTATCTAATCTGACTATTTTCTATTGCAAAATATCTTGTTAGGTGTTAGAATGATAACAATTGTGGGGTTTTATGCCCTCTTGGGGCTTATGGGATTGAAATTTGATTCATAACTGACCGCACAGATTAACTTTTGGAGGAACGATATGAAAATCAGAGGTGCAGAAATACTTGTAAAGACACTGATTGAGCAGGGAACAGATACCATCTTCGGTTATCCCGGTGGAGCAGTGCTTGATATTTATGACGAAATTTATAAACATTCCGATCAACTTAACCATATTCTTACAGCGCACGAGCAGGGAGCTTCCCATGCTGCAGATGGTTATGCAAGATCAACAGGAAAGGTCGGCGTCTGTATAGCAACGTCAGGCCCGGGAGCAACCAATCTCGTCACAGGTATTGCTACAGCTTATCTTGATTCAATTCCGCTTGTTGCCATTACAGGTAACGTAGGCTGTGCAATGATTGGTAAGGATGCATTCCAGGAGGTAGATATTACCGGTGTAACAATGCCTATTACCAAGCACAATTTCTTTGTAAACAGAGTAGACAAGCTCGCAGAAGTAATTCGTGAAGCTTTTAAGCTTGCAAAGTCAGGCCGTCCGGGTCCTGTCCTTGTAGATATACCTAAGAATGTTCAGCTTGCAGAGTGCGACTATGAGCCGGCACCTGTTGTTGAACCTTATCCAAAGCATCCTGCCTGCGAAAAGCAGATTCAGGCTGCAGTAGAGCTTATAAAAGAATCAAAGAGACCTTACATCTTTGTCGGAGGCGGAGCAATTACAGCTAATGCAAGTGCAGAGGCAGAGGCTCTCGCTGAAAAGATTGATGCAGCAATCGGCTGCTCAATGATGGGACTTTCAGCAATTCCTACCGATAACGAAAGATTTCTTGGAATGGTAGGTATGCATGGTCATTATGCATCCTCACTTTCAATGCATCACTGCGACTGTCTTATCACAGTAGGTGCAAGATTCTCAGACAGAGCAACAGGCAAGACCAGTGGCTTTGTACCAAATGCAAAAATAATTCATATAGACATAGATGCATCTGAAATCGAAAAGAATGTCAGAGTTGACGCAGGTGTTACAGGAGACGTTAAAGAGGTTCTCTCAAGAATCCTTGAAGTTGTACCTGAGGCTAAGCATCCTGAGTGGAGAGCTCATATTGAAGAGCTTAAGGCAAAGGAAGCTGAAAATGATCCTGTTGATGACAGATTTTCACCTAAGAACATTATCACAATGCTCAATAACTATCTTGAACCAACAACAGCAATTGCAACTGATGTAGGTCAGAATCAGATGTGGGCAGCACAGTATCTCAACTTCAAGCAGCCTAGAAAGTTCATCTCAAGTGGTGGACTTGGAACAATGGGCTTTGGACTTGGAGCAGCGATAGGTGCAGCAATGGGTACAAAGGAGCGTTCCGTACTTGTAACAGGTGACGGTGGCTTCGGTATGTGCCTCACAGAAATGGCAACAGCAGCTACAAATCATATTCCTATTGTCATTCTTCTTTTAAATAACACCGTACTTGGTATGGTACGTCAGTGGCAGACACTTTTCTACGGAAAGCGTTATTCCAATACTGAGCTTGAAGATCGTCATACAGACTTCGTTAAGCTTGCTGAAGCCTTTGGTGCACAGGGCTATCGTGCAACAAATGCCGAAGAGCTTAAGGCTGCCTTAGATAAGGCTTTTGCAGTAGAGGACGGACCGGTTATCGTTGAGTGCATGATTGGTAAGGACGAGTTCGTACTTCCAATGGTACCGGCAGGCGGCACAATGGATGACCTGATTACTAAGGTTGGAAACTAGTTTGATTGGAGGAAATGGGAAATGGAGCGTTATGTAGTAGCAATTTTGGTTAGAAACCATTTCGGCGTACTCAATAGAGTTGTCAGCATGTTCCGAAGAAAAGGCTTCAATATTGACACACTGACCGTTGGTGAAACTGAAAATCCGGATTATTCACGTATCACAATCACCTTTTTAGGTGCTGATGATAAGGATCAGATTATTAAGCAGCTTGACAAAATGCCTGATGTAGTAACAATTCAGGAGCTTTCAAGAGATGATTCAGTTTCAAGAGAACTTCTTCTCATCAAGGTAAATAACAGCGCCGAGACACGTCAGGATATTATGGCAATTGTAGATGTATTCCGAGCAAAGATTATCGATTATGCATCAGATGCCATGACAATAGAGGTCACAGGTGAGTCGGGAAAAATTTCAGCAATTATCGAGCTTCTTGAAGAATTCGGAGTTATTGAAATGGCACGCACCGGAATTACAGCTCTTGCAAGAGGCAAGGACAATGCATTAAATGTTGCTAAGTCAGTTGCCGAGCAGCAGCAGATTTAATTTTAAGCCACTAAGTGGCTTTAAGATTAATGTGCAAACAGTAAAAAAGGCTTGCAAATTAATCAATGATAAAGGCTCTTTACTCTTGAGGTAGGGAAGAGCTTTTACACTTAAGTAGGAATCCTCCTACTGATATCAATAAGCTATTAAGGGAGAAACCCTTATAGATAAAGCCAGAACCATTCTTTGA
>CAZVBH010000150.1:0-3458 GCA_964625275.1 uncultured Lachnoclostridium sp. | reverse complement strand
AGAGACGAAGAGAAGTATAATACAGGCATTGCAAATAAATTAGCTATAAATATTTTAATGAAAAAGCTATCCCGCCTACATATATCTGAAATGACATATTTGCAATTTTTACAGATCACAATCAACTACCTCCACTAACACATTTTGTACATGTGCTAACACACTGTTGACAAGTGGCATTGCACTGAGTACAAGCCGAATTACAAGCTGCCAAAGGTTCTGCATCAAAGAAATCATTTACATCTACGTCCATAATATTGTCTTTAATATAAATCAGTATATCTTCCAAAACAATTCCAAGTAAGCCATTTGATTTTCCTAGATTATAGCCTTTTCAAGCCATAAAATCAAGTCAAACATCCCTATCCATCATTTTTCTTAAAAATCCCTATCCATCACTTTTTCAAGAAAAATTAAAAAAATCTTAATATTTAATTTCATGACGACTATTGACTAATTCAGTTTTAATTCTATAATGACAATAGTAGTTATTGTATCTTGACTTATAAGAATTTTATGTTAAGTACAAGGAGAATATTATGAGTTTACCAAGTTATATTTTAAAAGTTGAGTCTGACGTAATTTGAACCACCGTGTATACGTTTAAGACAAAAGATTATATTGATTGGAGATGCCATGAAGAATTTACGACGACTACTTTATATTATTGAATGCGTTCTGACTGTATTTACATTTATAAGTATTCTTGTTGGTGATAAAAATAATATTTTAGGTGTAAATAGTTTATTAAAACCAGCTTATTTAATTATTGAAATTTTAACAGTATGGATGCTTGCTGCACCTGCTGTTTGTCTTAAAAGTAAGGATTATCGGAGCTTTGCCTTAGCTACAATATTTAATGGAATAATACTATTTTCTGCAAATTGCGTTATGGCTACAGATTATGCATTTTTTTATGCACCAGCATTTGTAGCTGTACTATTAATTGTTGCAGGATTTCTTATTGATATTATTGTAGTCAAAGATTTTTATTTGCTGTTAAGAGTAATATTATATGTAGCTTTAAGTATCTGTATGTTTACTTTTAACACACAATTATTTTTTAAGGTTTTGATTGTATGTCCAGTTATATTATGGCTTTATTCTTTTATTTTAAATATCAAAAAGAATTTGATATTTAATGTTCCCTTAAGTATTATTCTTATAATACTATACGTCATGAATTCTTCGATGGCTTATGTATGTTTATTTAAGGCAAATTTTGGAGATGCTGAAAATGACGTTTATAGATGGTTAATGTTTCCGATAGGTGTTTTTATGTTAACTTTCTTGGAAATACTTGCATATATGTTATTAATTGAGAAAGAACACATACTTTCAAAAGCGCTTGTAACCTTACCATTTATCATAAGTGCTGTAGCTGTTATACGTGTAAGCAAGATTGAATATTTGGATTATAACTGGTATAAAATGGTTGAAGCATCCAGGATCATTTCAATAATTGTATTGGTTGGAGTAGCAATTTATGCAATTGCATATACCGTATATAATCACTTTAAAAAGACTGCATTTACGAACTAACGTAATAAGCAAAGCGGATATTCCAGGTCCGCTTTGCTTATTACTCATTAATCTTTACCTATCTCTAGCTTTATTCTAATCTATTGCAACTGAGAATCCCGATGTCAAGTGCTATAACCCTAATTTCCATTTGCTTTATTTTCACAATCTCCAATTTGTTATCACTTAAAATTTAGTGCAAATTACTCCGTTAAATCGTTTTGTAAATACTAGTGGTATATTCTGCTACACTTTAAGTGTATATTAGCCGTCCCAGTTTTGCCAGTATTTCATCCAAATTATCTTTATCTACTACTGCCCATAATATTCTTTTAATATTTTTACCTTTTAGAATATTGGCCGGAATTGGTGAATAGCTCGCGAATTCGTGAATCAGCATCTCACGGATTTCTCTAACTTTTGTTCCCTTTTCTTTGCCATCATATTGGTTTAACTCTAACATTCTTTCTATTGATAAAGCTTTTTTCACAATATCCCAATTATCAGCCTCTAGCATAGCTTCGTACATTAATCGTACTAAGGATGCTTTACATGCCGCAAATTGAGGGCTAAACTCAACTTTACTATTCAAATATAACGCTTTAAAATCATTGATATACTTTTTGAGCTCTGCATCCTCACCACTGTCAACCATTGAATATCTATATAGCTGCTTTCTTACATCAGCTATAATTTCCTGGAGATCATATTCTGAACCTTTTCTGTCATGCCACTCTTTTTGAGCTCTCTTTAAATATTTTTTTCGTACTTCCTTAATATCCAATTCATCCAGCTGATAAGTGGTAAGCATTGCAACATCATAAAACTGTTTAACCTGTTCATCCATTCTGTCATCCTGAACGCCAATCGTATTGCAACCTATTGTGGTCAATTTATCAGCAAACAAATGACTTACAGGCAGTATCTGATATTCGAATTCACTTTGAACCGCAAATATATCATTACCTTTCTTTCTTATATACTCCCAGTCCTCTGTTTCCATAATAAATTCTATTTTAAGTTCCTGCTTATCTACCACACTTTCTTCTACATTACGTTCCTTATAATTCAGTACAGATGGCACGTACACATGATATGTATGCATCGGCAAATTCGTCTTTGGATTCTTCGGAATATGTTCATGAAACTTAAAAAATTCGCTATTGCCACTTAATTCTTTTGTAATGTCTTCAAGTATATTTTTTACCATTGCATCAGTTCCACAAAATATCATATCAATATCGACACTTGTTCTTTGTGCTTCAATAGGCAAATAGAACTGCGTTGCTGCTCCACCCTTTAAAACGATATGCTCTCTCAAACGTTTTTGTATCTGAAGAAACAATTCAAGATCCCACAAAAACAGCTCCATCCTTGACATATTTTTGAATCCATACATTTCCATTCGGTTTTGCAGAGATTCCCTACTGAAAGCCGTTTTATCATGAAAAATCTTTGAATAATCCATTTTACTCTCCCTTTCGTAATAACAGTGCAAATTGCATTGCCCCTTCTGTAATGTATGGTGTTTCGACAATAAGCCTTATATCGCTTTGAAGATTTCTCTTAGTAGAGACAGTAATTAATTTCTTTTTATCAATATTACCTAACCTAACTAAATTCTGATAAACTCTAACCAATTCCTGAAGTGACAACGGGTATCCATTTCTTGTGATTGAAAAATACAAATCTACAAACGCTTTTTCAATTGTTGCAATTCCATCGTTCTCATAATCAAAATTTTCTGTATCATATACAATTACCTGCTTCTTATCAATGCCGGCTATCACAGCATCCTCATATTGCTTACGAATCTCAGCCGGCTTTACAACAGCAAATCCTCCATCTATCAAATAATTGATTATCTCATTATGAGCATACTTTTCCACAAACAGAATCATTGGATATTGCTCAGGAACATGCTGCATAAATCTTTG
>CAZVBH010000149.1:0-3520 GCA_964625275.1 uncultured Lachnoclostridium sp. | reverse complement strand
CACCTAAGCTTGGATTAAATATCATTTCCTTTAAAAGCTTATTTCTCTGATTTACTATTTTATTGTAATTGTTGAGATTATTAAGATAAACGCTGTCAAGCTGGCAAAGCTCCATATCTACAAACCTGCGTCTCTCGGAAGGACCGTTTTTTATGATTGATAAATCCTCCGGTGAAAAAAATACAACATTTAAAAGCCCTAGAAGCTGGGCTGCTTTCTTAATCTTTTGTCCGTTTATTGCTATTCCCTTAGTCTTGTTCTTTCTAAGATGCATATCAACCCTGTTTTCAAGCCCATCCTTAACAACATAAGTCCTTATGTGCGCCTCGTCAGAGTCAAATTTTATAATATCCTTATCCTTACTTGACTTATGCGACTTCGTAGTAGCCGACATGTAAATTGCCTCTAAAATATTAGTCTTACCTTGGGCATTATCGCCATAAAGTATATTTGTACCACTGTCAAAGCTTAAGGATAAATTCTCATAATTTCTAAAATTTTCAAGCTCAAGTGATTTAATAATCATTATCTAATCCCGCTTTTTATAACAAATGCTTTTCCGTCATAGGAAACACTGTCTCCGTCCACAAGCTTCTTTCCCCTCATGGTGCAGACATTTCCATTGACTTTTACAAGTCCGTCCTGAACTGCAAACTTAGCATCAACGCCTGACTCAACAAGCCCAGCAAGCTTTAATGCCTGACCAAGCTTAATAAATTCATCACTAATTACTACTTCCTGCATAAATTATCTCCTATGTACAGATTTTCACCTAATTAGACTGACTGAAAGTTACTGGAAGAATAAGATAAGTATATGTCTCATCATCATCCTTTATAAAACATGGTGCCTTTGAATTAAGAAGCTTTATATCAACTTCCTCATCATCAATTACCTTCAATGCATCAATAAGGAACTTAGGGTCAAATCCAATCATTAAATCCTTACCCATTTTATTTATATCAATTACCTCATTGAAGCTTCCTACAATTGAATTCATTTTGATTTCCATTATATCATCAAGAATATTTAATATAATAGGCTTTTTGTCTCCTTCTTTAACAAGGAGCGTAGAACGGTCTATACAGCCTTGAAATTCCCTTTTGTTGATTTTTACTTTTGTCTCATAATCAGCAGAGAGAATATTATCAATCTTAAGATAATCTCCCTCTATAAGCCTTGATACAACTGTTGTATTGTCAAATTCAAATAAAATATGTTTGTCAGTAAAGAATATGTTCACATCCTTATCAGTGTCACCATTAAGTATTTTACTTATTTCATTCAAAGTCTTTCCAGGAACAATGACCTTTTTTGCAGGATAAGAATTTTTAAGATTAATTTTCCTTAATGAAATTCTAAGACCGTCTGATGAGACAACCTTTAAAACATTGTCATTGATTTCAAAAAGTTCACCTGTAAGAATTTTATTTGTATTGTTGTCTGCAATTGAAAATATAGTCTGTCTTATGACTTCCTTTAGAGTAAACTGTGATACACAGATTGAATCATTTTTTTCAATCATTGGAAGATAAGAGAAATCCTCTCCTGATTTAACTACAATATTATAAATTGTCTTTTCACATGTAACTGTAGTTTTATAAGAAGCGTCTGTTTCTATGGTAATATCATTATCTGGCAGCTTTCTTACCATTTCCAACAATATTTTAGCATCTACCGCTATAATTCCTTTTTCTATAATTTCGCCTTCTATAACAGTTTCAATACCAAATTCCATATCATTGGCAGTAAGTGTAATCTGACCTTTTGTAGCATCAATAAGGATACATTCAAGTATTGTCATTGTTGTTTTACTTGGTACTGCCTTTGAAACAGTGTTAACACCATTTAACAAATTATTTTTAGAACAAATTATTTTCATGTGTATAACTCCCTTCAGAAAAATGAGTGTCTGTAAGGACCTCAAAATATATAAAATAAATTAATATTTCGTCGTCTTCATAGTAATAGCTGTGGAAATGTGAAAAAAGTAATATTTCCTTGAAAATCCAATAAAATTCGATATTAATATCATGTGGATAACCTTTAGAAAAATTATTAAGTATCTGAAAGTTATTCACAACCCTTTTTTATGAGGGTGATATTTTTTTCTTTATAATATCTATTTTATTACGCAAATCCTCATCAGTCTGAACTCTTTCCGCAATTTTTTCCACACCGTGAATTATTGTTGTGTGATCCTTTTTGTTTAAAAGTGAAGCAATCGTCTGGAGTGATGTTTCCGTCATTGTACGACAAAGGTACATAATAATTTGGCGCGGAAGAACATACTCAGAATTACGCTTTTTAGATGTAATGTCTTCCTTAGATATATTAAAATGTTCGGAAACAACATCAACAATAAGTGAAGGCGTAACCTCACGTATTTGATCAGGATAAATAACATCTTTTAGAGCATCCTCGGCAAGAGCCAGGGTAAGCTCCTGTTTATTAAGGCGAGCATTTGCCATAACCTTGTTAAGTGCACCCTCAAGCTCCCTGATGTTGGATTTAATGTTAGTTGCTATGTATTGTATAATTTCGTCATCAACTTCCTTATCATATGTTTCAGCATTTTTCCTTAAAATTGCCATTCGTGTCTCATAGTCGGGTGGTTGGATATCAGCAATAAGTCCCCATTCAAAACGTGAACGGAAACGCTCCTCTAAAGTCTCCATTTCCTTTGGTGGTTTATCAGATGAAAGTATAATCTGTTTACCTGCGGAATGAAGTACATTAAATGTATGGAAAAATTCCTCCTGTGTAGACTCTTTTCCTATTATGAACTGAACATCATCTATAAGAAGAACATCTACAGTTCTGTATTTATCACGAAGCTTAGTCATTGCTGCCGCATTACCGCTTCGGATAGATTCAATAACCTCATTGGTAAACTGTTCAGAGGTAACATATAGCACTTTCATATTATTATTTTGTTCCAACACAAAATGACCTATTGAATGCATAAGGTGGGTTTTACCTAGTCCGGCACCTCCATATAAATAGAGTGGATTATATGCCTCTCCCGGAGATTCCGCAACGGCTAGGGCTGCTGAATGAGCAAATTTGTTGTTACTTCCAACTACAAAAGTATCAAATTTATATTTGCTGTTTAAATTTGCATTTTCATAATTAGTATTATTGGCAGATGATGATTTTGTATTTTCCTTAGAGTTATCAACCGCATCACTTTCTCCAATAAAAACAACATCATATTCATGATTCATAAGCTCAGAGATTGTTGCTTTGAAGCAGATATAATATTTATTATGAATATATTTTTGTAAATGAGCCTGATCTGAAGGTATTAAAATTGTAACTACGTCATTTTCAACCTTATAAAATTGTAATGGGGCAACCCAAGTATTAAATGAAACTGCTGTTAAATCATATTCATTTCTGATGATTTCTTTTATTTCACTCCATCTTTCTTTTATCTCGTCCATGCTTTACCTCTGAAAAATTATTAATGAAAGTATATATAAATTTACAAACTCATACACATTAATAGTAACCTAAT
>CAZVBH010000148.1:0-3597 GCA_964625275.1 uncultured Lachnoclostridium sp. | reverse complement strand
GTGGCTTTAAGGTTATGAGCAAGTAGCGAAGCGGATTGCGAATATCCGCTTTAATGACAGTCGAAAGCTATATCGCTTGAATTTTTGATTAATCTAATACAATTGAAAATATATATAAAATTATAGAATTTGAAAAGCTAAAAATTCAGTTTATAAGATAGTTGTTTAGAAATATTACTGCTGATATAATTTATAAGGCCTGCCAACCACTATATTAGGAGGTTTTATAAAAAATAAAATGTGTGGTATAGCATGGTATTGCAGGTATAATATTGTAATTGTACCAAGATATAAAATGAATTTTGTTCTTAATAATTCAAAGCATGAAATAAATGATTCTTTTAAATTATTGTTCAATCAAAAAGAAGCACATATGGTTAAGATGGATATTAAACCTGATTATATTAGTCTTGTTGTTGACATATCACCAAGACTAAGTGTCTTTGAATTAGTATCTCTTATAAAGGAAAGAAGTTCAAAAGTATTATTGAAAAAAATTGCCGGTGACATAAATTCCAATAAATCTATTTGGTGTAAAGGATTTTATGTTGAAACAATTGAAAATGATGAAACAAAAATTAAAGAATATGTTAGTAACAGACAGATGCAAGATTACGAACGCGAAAATTTGATTTAAAATGATGGGGTGACTTTAACCATAAGTAGGAATGTAGACTGTTACATTCATTTTTATTAAGTGAAGGTTGGTGGGCTTTCGGGGGAAAGCCTTAAAGATAATACTAAATTGTGAACAAAATGCCGGCTTTATGACTCACGAATTTACAAAAATCTTTGTAAATGTAAAAAAAGACGTCATTCATCGACGAATTATTAAAAGTGTACAAAAAGCGTTTTAATATTGTTTGCAATTTGTTCATTTTTGAGTACAATGTGAAGTAGATGAAACAGAGGTTTATAATCTTGAGAAGAGATGAAGTTTCGACTATGTAATGTAAAAGGAGTGAAAGTTATGGCTCAGACGATGAAAGAAATAATTGAGGGCGCTTTTTCGGATATTACTGAATCACGTATGTGCGAATTCCTGCCTACTATTGTCAGAGATGCAAAGGGAGGAGAATTTCTTACAGTTAGAGAGGATTCTGAATTAAGTAATCTTATCAGACGTTGTCTTGATGAAACGTCTGAGGGAGGAATGATCGGTATTTTACTTCCGGACAATGGAAATCTAAGACCGGTTGCTATTATTAATCGAGGCGGAATTCTTGGAACAGAATATCTTGATGAAGGTTCAGGATTTGGACTAGGAAATCGAGGCAAAAAAGCTTTGGCAAAGACGCTTCAGAGCATTCAGCCGGTTTTACAGCCTCAGTATGTTCAATTACTTGAGCAAAGCGAAGAAGACCGCAAAAAGAAGAAAGAAGAAGAGCTTAAAGCCAGAGAAGCTAAAAAGCGTGAAATGGAAGAGAAGCGCTTAATTGAAGAAAAAGAAAAGTACAAAGAAAAGGTTCTTCGTGATGGTGACGAAGCCTTTAGATCTCTGCGTACAGGAAGAGTATTCCGTCCGGAAATGCCTGAGATGCTTATGAAAGTAATGATGAGTCAGGCCGCAGCCTACGGAGCGTTAGACGGTAAATCTATTGATGTATTCGAAAAAGAATTTAAGAACTCAGAAATTCAGACGGTTTATGTACGTACTGCAGAAATACTCGATAATGAAATAGCAAAGAGATCCCAGATGGCACTTGAAGCCTTAGAATCCCAGGAAGCACTTTGGGATTTCATTACGGGTTATCAGGAGTATCTCTCATCAAAGAAGCTTAATTTCAGAGATAAGCTTGTTGCCCATGGCGATACAGCATTTGAAGAACTTTACAGTATGGATGCAAATGACGATGTTCAGTTGTGGAAAATACCGGAGTTGCTTAAGCAAATTTACTTGGGATATCTTGCGGCAGATGAAGATGTTACCGAAAGTGATATTGAAGACTGCAAGGCAGATCCATTATTTGATAAAGCTGTTGAACTTGTATCTAATATTACAACCATGAATATCAGATTAGGTACACTTAATCAGAATGCCGGAGCGTGTCGTTCAGAAATACTCCGTCAGATTGAAGCTGCAAGAAAGCAGCTTGCACGTTAAAGAAATAATTCTATTTATCTCTTTTAAGAAGGGCAATGCATTATATCAATGCATTGCTTTTTTGCATTTATAAATCTGGCTACATCTCCTCTCAGAATCAAAGCGGATATTCCGGGTCCGCTTCGCTACTTGCTCATAACCATAAAGCCACTTCAGATAAGGTTAAAAAACGTAAGTTAATATATAATAAACCATCGCATTTTTTAATAATACAAAAATGACACAAAGTGACACAACTTGACCTCCAAGTGACACAAACTTAAGAAAAAGTGACGCAAAATGTCACTGCCTGACTCAAAATGACACCGATGCAAGAATAGATGACACAAGATGACACAGATGGAAACAAAAAAGTCCCTAAATGACACAAATTGACACCCACTGACACAAGAAACTGTGATATAATAATAGCGTGAAAATTTATCCATATTAGAAAAGGAGTGCATACCATGAGAAAGAAACTTTATTTAATAACTACTTTGTTTACTCTTGCTGCAGCCACTACTACCGGTTGTGGCAGTTCTAAAGAAAATACAGCTAATGCTAATTCCGGTAATGAGGCTGTGGCTACTGAAAGCAATTCAGCAGAAAGTGATGGTTTGGGTGATAGTGATACTTCATCCGGTGCTGCTTCTTCAGACAATGATAATTCATCAGTTGTTGCTTCATCAGAGAGCGAGGAATTATCAGATGCTCCTGCATCCGGATCCGAAGCTGAGTCAGATGAACACACAGCAAACTTCTCCGTAACCACAGACGAAAACGGAAACGAAGAAGTAACCATTGAAACAGACGAAATTAAGACTGATGAAAATGGGCAGAGCTACGTTACAGTAGGTGACGTAGATGTAAAAGTAGAAGTTACTGACGGAAAAGTAATTGTTGCAGATGAAAACGTAAAAGAAGCTGTAAAGACAGCTGTAAAGGAAAGTAATGGTGGTAATAGTGCAAATAACAGTAACACTAATAACACTAATAATTCCGATAACAGCAACAGTAATAATGGTGGTAATAGTGCAAATAGTGGCACTACTGACGGAGCTTCTAAAATTACTGTTTCCTTATCAAATGACAACGGAAAGGTAGTTGTAAGCACACCAACACCAACACCAAAGGTTGTAGCAAAGGTAACTGATGCTGTAAAGGTGGCTGATAATACTGTTACAAAGTCAGCTGATACTTCTAAAAATACACAGCAGGCAAGTACACCTACCTGCACACCGACACCTACTAAAAAGCCGGCGAGCACAACAAAGGTAACAAGTACCCCGACAAGTACACCAACCAAAGCACCGACCAAAGTACCTACGAGCACACCAAAGCCCACAGCCACACCGACACCAAAGTCAAAATTAAAAGTTAAGTATTTCCTTGTAATGAAAGACATAACCGTAGAAACATGGGTATCAAATGATTCAGGCAGAAACGGAAACGGAATAGGAGAATACTCATTAGTAAATTATTACTTCTTAAATGATACAGCACCGGATTAT
>CAZVBH010000147.1:0-3766 GCA_964625275.1 uncultured Lachnoclostridium sp. | reverse complement strand
TCCGTCTGTCTGCTCCCAAATCTCAGGACCTGTAGTCTCTCTATGAATCTTTGGATTTGCAGGATTAACGAACTGTCCAAGAATAATTGAACCAGGAATACTGTTCTTGAGTTCTTCAGCCTTAGCAATTGCACCCTTCATTCCCTTTGCACCTTCTGTAAGTACGAGTTCTGCACCATAAGCCTTAAGAAGATTTCTTCTTTCAATAGACATTGTATCAGGAAGAGTAAGTACTGCCTTATAGCCCTTTGCTGTTGCTACTGCTGCAAGTCCGATACCTGTGTTACCACTTGTTGGCTCGATAATTGTAGCACCCGGCTTTAATTCTCCCTTAGCTTCTGCATCTTCAATCATGGCTAAAGCAATACGATCCTTAACTGAGCCTGCCGGATTTAAATATTCAAGCTTTGCAAGAATTGTAGCATCTGTAGCCTCTGCCTTTGCTGCATAACGGTCAATCTGAAGTATAGGTGTGTTTCCGATTAATTCTGTTGCACTTTTAACAATTTTACTCATTTTAGTAAACCTCCGAATTATTTTATTTATTTTTGGTCTTTCATAGGCTCCCTCAAGTCGCCTTAAGCATTTTCCTATATGAATAGTAGGATTTATACTTTGATATTAACTCATGAACAAATAATTGTCAACAACTTTTTTTGCTGATGATGGGTTATAGTTGACTAGTTCTGTTTTCTTTGCTATCCTTAAGAAGATTTTTTAAACAATTTTGGGAGGCTTTATGGAGGACCGAAAGTATCTTACAACAGATGAGCTGGAGCATTTGCATAAAATTATACTTGAAATGCTTTTGGAAATAGAACGCATATGCCGGAAGCACCACATTAACTACTACTTAGGTGGTGGTACACTTCTTGGAGCCGTACGAAATCATGGGTTTATTCCATGGGATGATGATGCGGATATCTTTATGCTTCGTGGAGATTATGATAAATTCTGTAAGGTTGCACCGGATGAATTGGACTCCCAATATTTTTTGCAGACAATAGAATCAGACAAGGGCTCTCATTATATATATACAAAGCTACGCCGAAATGACAGCATTTATGTTACAGATTTTGGCAATAGTCAGGAAATGCATCATGGAATATTTTTAGATATTTTCGTTCATGATGCAACTGCAAATTCAAAACTATTTCAAAAGCTTCATATCATAGAAACTAAAGCCTGTCGCGCGATGCAGGTAGCTACATGGACGGGTAGGGAATATGACCGCCGTCCAAGGCTTTTTTATGGCATGATAAATTTTATGATAAGACATACATCAGTCGAGTTTTGGGATAAGCGTGTAAGAAAAGCATTTACTCGCTATAAGAACAAAAAGAATGCTCTCTATACCTATGATGGTGCCGGAGAGCATATTAATAATGGCACTTTTCCTCTTAAGTGGATTGGGAAGCCAATATATATTCAATTTTGTGGACATGAGTTGCCGGTGCCTAAGCATTACGATAAATATCTGACTTTCCTTTATGGAAAGAATTATATGACACCTCCACCTGTTGAAAAACAAGTGTCCTATCATGATGTTGTAAATCTTAAGTTCCCGGAAGATGTTCGGGTTTTTTAGATAAGGATCAAAGCGGATATTCCGGGTCCGCTTCGCTACTTGCTCATAACCTTAAAGCCACATCAGATAAGGTTAAATTTTTAAGTATTCTATGGTTTCAATAAGACCATCAGTTAAATTGTATTTTCCTTTCCAACCGAGATTTTCAAGCTTAGTATTATCTAAAATACAATTTTGAGCTTTAGAAAATCCCTTAGACTCCTGCTCATCGGGTAGCTCAAATATAACCTCGGTAGAAGCAATTGTTGCACAGGCCTTAGCTAGTTCGGCAATTGATACAATTGAATTTTCATTTGATACATTATAGGCTTCGGCATTTTTGCCGGAGCTTATTATCTTAATAAGAGCAGAAACAGCATCAATTACATAGCAATAGGTTCTCCGCTGTTCCCCACTACTCTTTAAGATTATATTCTCACCATTGACAGCATTTCTGATAAATTGCGCATGCGCCTTGTTGTCAGTTTGAGACATGGTAGGTCCATAAACACTTGGCAGGCGGGCAATAACAGCAGAAATATCATATTCAGCGACATAGCTTCGTAATAAAAGCTCACAGCTTCTTTTACTTTCGGGATAGCCATTTCTTAGTATTGTCTGATCAATAATTCCTGACATAGCCTCTGAGTAAATTTCGATACCGGGAATTTCTCCATATACCTCAAAAGTAGAAGTGAGAAGGACTTTGCAGCCCTTGTGAGACCTACAATAATCAAAGACATTTTTATTTCCTAAAATATTTGTCAATATGGTTTCAACAGGAGCTATTGCATAGCTATTCGGATCAGCGTTGCTTGCACAATGAAAAATATAATCAAATTCATAATCACAAGTCAAAGGAAGAGTTATGTCCTGAATTATAGGAATGATATGAGTACCGAAACGTGAAGTAAGCTTTTCCAAGCTTCGTCCTAAAGCATAAATTTTATTGCCGGCTCCAGTATCATTTGCTGCAATCAGCACATCTATAAGACATGAACCTATTAGTCCTGTTGCACCGGTTACAAGTATTGACTTATTTTTAAAAGTCACTTCTTTAGCAGTTCTTTTTACACTCTCCGTATACATTAGTGCAGCCACTCATCCTTCTTTGCCATTAGCAATGCTTTAAAAATTTCTATATCTTCGGCAGTAGTCAGCTTTAGATTTTTCTCAGAACCCTTAGACATAAACAGCTTACGACCGAGCTCAATATACATAGTACAAGATGCGACAGAGTTAGTAATGCCTTTGGATAATGCCTCCTTGTGAGCCTCACAAATATCTTTTACAAAAAAAGACTGTGGCGTCTGGGTAATTTTCAAATTATCCCGGGCAACCTGCTCCTGCGATGAAAGAGAATCAAAGGTCTTTAACATTGCTGCCGTACATGGTACTACCGTAATTGCATTACCATATTTTCTGCATACCCTTATATTATCAGTAATAACTTCTTCACTTATCATAGGACGGATTGCGTCATGTATCAGCACGATATCATCATCAGTATTAAATCTCGAAGCTATGTCATAAAGGCCATTTCTAATAGAATCCTGACCATTTATACCACCGGAAACGATATTGTCCAACTTGGTAATACCAAATT
Organism: uncultured Lachnoclostridium sp.; assembly: GCA_964625275.1. GTDB lineage: Bacteria > Bacillota > Clostridia > Lachnospirales > Lachnospiraceae > UBA3775. Next base: position 593 of record CAZVBH010000147.1, on the reverse strand, counting down.
GTCTGGCATATGCACGCAAAACATCGTGCCATCCATCAAGGCAGACAACTTCAATAGCATCAATGTCAGGATGCTTTTGAAATGCTTCCATGGTATATAAAATTACAGGTTTATCATAAACATTGATAAATTGTTTAGGAATATCCTGTCCCATACGGGCGCCCACACCACCCGCAATGATTAATGCTATATTTGCCATATTAAACTCCAATCAAAATTTCATTAAAGTTAAACTTTATCATAACATAGAGCTCATAAATTAGCAAGATTATCAACAGCGTCGTTTTTTGAAAGCAAATACATACAGTACTGATTCATGCTGATTCCCTCTCTTTTTGAGTGTTCAGCCAGCGACCGATGCAAACTACGTGGAATTCGAAGTTTAAACTGTCCGGAATAATCTTCCAGATTGTCCGGCTCATGAATTTGGATGCCATCTTCAAGTGCTGCTTCAATCCATGCTTTTTTCGCATCCAATGCATTTGCTACTGCAGTTTCCACTGTTTCACCACAGGTAATGCATCCCGGAAGATCTGGATAAGAAACCACAAAGCCACCTTCATCCTTATCTTCCACAATTTCCATACGATAGG
>CAZVBH010000146.1:0-3839 GCA_964625275.1 uncultured Lachnoclostridium sp. | reverse complement strand
AATGAATGGACAGAGAGTATTCAAAAGCAGACAGCGAGAATGACAAAGCTGGTAAATGACATGGTTTTACTTGCAAGAATGGATGAGGGCGGCAAGGAGCCGATACATGAAAAATTTAATTTAAGTGAAGCCGTTATTGATGTGGCACTTGGTTTTAAAACACCGGCTGAAAGAAAAGAAGTGGAATTTGACTGCGAATTTGATGAAGACCTGGAAATTATTGGAAATGAAGCAGCCATTAGACAGCTTACTTCAATCCTGCTTGATAATGCTTTAAAATATGTGACAGAAAAAGGTTCAATAAAACTTAAACTTTATAGAAAAGGTAAGCATTGTGTCCTAGAGGTTTACAATACCTGTGATGATTTGGGCGATACTGATTTGTCCATGCTTTTTGAAAGATTTTATCGCATTGACAAATCAAGAAGCAGAGCAACCGGTGGCAGCGGAATAGGCTTATCAGTTGCTAAGGCAATAGTCGATAATGACAAATCAATGCATATATCCGCAGAGAGTGAAGACAGAAAAAGCATTGTATTTAAGGTCATTTTTAAAGAAAGCTAATTGAAGCTTGATTTATTTTTGTTATGAACCTAAAGCTTTTGATGGAATATTTAGCTTATAACCAAAGAATCTTAGAACCTATTGCTTGCTTTTAAAATAAAAAAATTTAAAGATTTTTAAGTTTATTTTAGTTAGAGCTTATATAATGATAAATGTCAGAAAAAATTATATCTATTTATAAATTGACTGGAGAAAAAATGAGCGACATAAGAATATTTAAACGATATGAAAAAAAATATATCCTAACTCATGAACAGTTTACCTCTCTTATTGAAAGGCTTGGTGATGAGCTGGTAGACGATGAGTACAAGGAATCTACGGTTCAGAATATTTATTATGATACTCCTGATTATCGATTAATCAGAGAATCAATTGAAAAGCCTGTTTACAAAGAAAAGCTTAGGCTTAGATGTTACAATCAGATAGATGAATCCGGTAAGGCTTATCTTGAAATAAAAAAGAAATATGAGGACATAGTCTATAAACGCAGAGAAAGAATGATTTACAGTGATGCAATTGAATTTGTAAAAAATCCACCTGTAAATCCGGAGACTCAGATAGGGCGTGAACTTGCCTGGTTTATAAGATATTATAAAAATCTACAGCCGGCAATTTACCTGGGTTACGAAAGACTTGCTTTTAAATTTCGGTCGGACAGTGCCATGCGAGTAACCTTTGATCAGAATATAAGATGGCGACAGGATGAAATAAATCTTCAGCTTGGAAATGTAGGCAAGGATTTACTTGCACCGGGCGAGGTTCTTATGGAAGTTAAATCAGAAGGAGCTTATCCGCTTTTCTTAGTAAAGCTTTTTGAAGAGCTTGAAATTTTTCCAACCTCTTATTCAAAGTATGGAACAGCATATACAACCGGCATGGTAATATTACCGGAAAAAACTTCGGTTTCATAATACACTTCTAAGTGTTTATCAAAGCGGATATTCCATATCCACTTCGCTACTTGTTCATAACCTTAAAGCCACCTCGTGGCTCAGAATCAAAGCGGATATTCCCGGTCCGCTTCGCTAATTGCTTATAACCTTAAAGCCACCTCGTGGCTCAGGTTAAATAATAAATTAAAAATAAAGATACATTGGAGGATATATTAATGGCAAATCTTTTTAAAACAGTAATTCCGGTAACCGGACTTACAATCAGCAGCTTTTTTATCTGCTTTGTGGCTTCACTTATACTGGGATTGGTTGTTTCATGTGTACATATGTATAAATCACATTCAAGTCAGAGCTTTATTTTGACACTTGCACTTTTACCAACAATGGTTGCAATCGTAATTCTCATGGTTAATGGAAATGTAGGAACAGGTGTAGCAGTTGCAGGAGCCTTCAGCCTTACAAGATTCCGTTCACAGCCTGGAACCGGACGTGAAATCGGCAGTATTTTCTTTGCAATGATGGTTGGTCTTTGCTGTGGCACAGGCTACATAGCAATCGGAGTAGTAAGCGTAGTCATTATTTCAGTAATCATTGTACTTCTCCTTTCCTTAGGCTATGGAAAGAAGAAAAGTCAGGCTAAGGTTCTTTCGGTTGTTATTCCTGAAAACCTTGATTACAGCGACATTTTTGATGACCTGTTTGAAACCTATGCAAAGGAAGTAGAACTTACAAAGGTTAAGACCTGCAACATGGGCAGTATGTACAAGCTGAGATATGAAATAACTCTCAAGGAACCAAAGACAGAGAAAAAACTCATAGATGAAATTCGCACAAGAAATGGAAATCTTGAAGTAATGATTGGACGCCCTGAAATCAATGAAGATGTAATCTAGTCTCACTACCTGGCTTTAATTAATGAGCGAAAAGTAAAGCTGTAATACAATAAAGCTGTAATACAATAAAGCTGTAATACAATAAACCTGTAATACAGTAAAGCTGTAATACAATGAAGCTGTATACAATCAATACGTATACAACAAAGTAGTATGCAGATTGATGCTTAATTAAAAGTCCCTCATGCTTGTCAGCATGCAGGGGCTTTTCTGTTTAGTAAAAAACTTCAGACTTTTCATCGCAATTTTAAGATAATACTTGAATTTTTCTATTTATTATGTAAAATAAAGTAGTGACTTATGATAATTGGAGGACGTTATGGGAAAAATAATTTTAACCGGTGACAGACCAACCGGCAAATTACATCTTGGTCATTATGTAGGTTCTTTAAAGAGAAGAGTAGAGCTTCAGAATTCGGGTGAATTTGAGAAGATTTTTATTATGATTGCCGATGCACAGGCACTTACTGATAATTTTGATAATCCTGAGAAGGTAAGACAGAATATCATCGAGGTTGCACTTGACTATTTGTCCTGTGGACTTGATCCTACGAAATCCAATCTTTTCATTCAGTCTCAGATATCTGAACTTACTGAGCTTACCTTTTACTATATGAATCTGGTAACTGTTTCAAGACTTCAGCGTAACCCAACTGTAAAGTCAGAAATTCAGCTTAGAAATTTTGAAGCAAGTATTCCGGTTGGCTTCTTCTGCTATCCAATCAGTCAGGCCTCTGACATCACAGCCTTTAAAGCTAATGTAGTGCCTGTTGGTGAGGATCAGCTCCCAATGATTGAACAGACAAAGGAAATCGTAAGAAGCTTTAATCGAATTTATAATACAGACTGTCTTGTAGAGCCGGAGGTACTCTTACCTGACAACCAGGCATGCATGAGACTTCCGGGAACTGACGGAAAGAATAAGATGAGTAAATCTCTTGGAAACTGCATCTATCTTTCTGATACACCTGAGGACGTAAAGAAGAAGATTATGTCAATGTATACTGACCCACTTCATATTAATGTATCAGATCCGGGTCACATTGAAGGAAATACAGTATTTACTTATCTTGATGCATTTTCAAAGCCTGAGCATTTTGAAAGATATATGCCTGACTATGCAAATCTTGATGAACTCAAGGAGCATTATACAAGAGGCGGACTCGGTGATGTCAAGATTAAGAAATTCCTCAATAATGTAATTCAGGAAGAGCTTGAGCCAATCAGAGCTCGTAGAGCAGAGTATGAAAAAGACATTCCTGGTGTTTATGAAATCCTTAGAAAAGGAACCGAAGCAGCCCGTAAGGAAGCCTCTGCAACACTTGAGGATGTAAAAGCAGCGATGAAGATAGATTATTTTTCTGATGAAGCACTGATTTCTGAACAGGCTAAGAAGTACTCAAAATAATTTTTATTTAACCTTATCTGAAAAGTCCCCGCTTCTTAAGCGTGGGGTATGTTACCCCTAAAAGTCAGGCTTTTGGGGTAA
>CAZVBH010000145.1:0-4070 GCA_964625275.1 uncultured Lachnoclostridium sp. | reverse complement strand
CGAAAAAATAAAGGTTTAGACAATAAAAAGGTAGTAAAATTTGACACTACCCTTTCTAAAATGGAGGTGCTGATATGATTGCTGCAAATTTTATTGACAACGCAAAGGTAATGTCCAAAGGACAGGTGACGATACCAAAAGATGTTCGTGACATTCTTGGTATTGAAAGCGGTGACAGAGTGACGTTCATCGTAGAAAACGGCACGGTCAGAATTGTCAATTCCGCTGTTTATGCCATGCAGGTGTTTCAGCAGAATATGCAAGGCGAAGCCGAAAAAGCCGGTATCGACAGTGAAGATGACATTATGAATCTGGTGAATGAATTGAGGTCGGAAAATTAACCTATGAAAGTACTGATAGATACAAACATTTTGATTTCTGCCGCTCTCAGTTCAAACGGTACGCCGTTTAAGGCATATATAAAAGCGGTAAGCTATCCCAACAGTGGGATTATCTGCGAACAGAACATTGATGAACTCCGCAGGATTTTTAACCGCAAGTTTCCATCAAAGCTAAACGCTCTTGAAGAATTCCTTGCATTGGCTTTGCCTGCACTCGAAATTGTTCCTACTCCTGAGTCAAAAATTGACAGTGAATATAAAATTCGAGATGTTATGGACAGACCAATTCTACGAGCTGCAGTAAACGCAGGTGCAGACGTTCTCATCACTGGCGACAAAGACTTTCTTGAATCGGGAATTGACAATCCACTAATTTTGACAGCCTCAGAATTTTTGGAATTATAACGGGTGTACAATCACAATCTCTCATTTTGAACCTTGGCTGAATTTCTCCAATTTTTTCATCCAACCTCATTTCCTTTCATCCGAGTTTCACTTCATTTTGGACGATTTATTAAATAGCCAGACAATTGAACAAGAAACGCCGGCAAGTGCCGGCGTTTCTTCATTTCCTAATACAAATTATTTTAAGATTATTTATTCCACTTTACAATCTAACTATTACTACCTTAAATTTCCGGTAAATCATCATTAAATAAATTATTATTACTCTTTATTAAAGTTTCATCACTCTTAACAGAAGTCTTTACAGGCAAGGCTATTACCATCAAATATCCAGTAAATGTCAACCAAAAGCACCACCAGAAATATCCATAATACCCTTTCATATTTGCTATTTCTTCGAATTTTCTTGCAACCAAATAGTCAATAGGGATTGCAAAAAAAAACGCTGCTATTACAATAATACATCCTAACATTTTAATTTCTCCTTTATACTTTTAATTTACTTATTGTGCTGTTAATCTGGCACACGTATATTTGTCCAGTCTGACACTTCGCATTGTCCATAATTATTAAGTCCAGTAGCCACAACAGTCCCATCTGATTTAAGTCCTAAAGTATACATTTCTCCACAACTAATTTCTACAATATCTGTCCACTCTGATACATCACATTGTCCTTGACCATTTTCTCCAACAGCAACTACTGTTCCATTTGACTTAAGTCCAACAGTATGATAACCACCAGCAGAAATAGCTATAATATCCGACCAATGAGATACATTACATGCTCCATCCGACTCTTTTCCAGCCGCTACTACAGTTCCATCTGACTTAAGTCCAACAGTATGATGACTGCCAGATGCTACGGCTACAATATCAGTCCACTCAGACACTTCACACTGACTTTGACTATTTGATCCAGCAACTACTACTGTTCCATCTGACTTTAATCCTACAGTATTATTTTCACCGGCTGAGATTGAAATAATATCTGACCATGACGAGACATCACACTGACCATGAATATTACTTCCAACAGCCATCACAGTACCATTATAACAAAGACCTACTGTATGATATTTAGAAGCAGAAACTTCAATAATTTTTTTCCATTCATTAACATTGCATTGTCCATGATCATTAAGTCCAGTAGCCACTACAGTTCCATCTAATTTTAAGCCAACTACATTATAATTACCTGCCACAACAGATACAATATCAGACCAATCATCAAAAGAATAATTATATCCTTGAGTAAGCCCCGCTTGAACTATACTGCCATTTTCATCAAGTCCAATAGTAAGAGTAGTTCCGGCCGATATGGTACTTGATTTAGCGTTATTTTGTGCTTCCTTGTATTTTACAAATCTATATATTGTAAATGAAATCACGCATAAACAAACCAAAATTGAAAAAAGTGATAGAAGTGAAATTATAAACTTTTTCCTTTTTTTCGCATTCTTCGCTACCTTTTCAGCTTCCTTTTCAGCTGCTTCTCGTTCCTCTTTTTCCTTCTGCAATCGTTGGTAACACTTTTCATTTAAAGAAGTTTCATCTAACACATTCATTAAATCAGTATAATTTCGTCCACACAAATAACATTGCTTTGATAAATTAGCTTCGCCACATGTACACAAAAATAATCCATCCACGATTCTAGGATAAAATTTGGAAGTTTTACCCACTTCAATCTTATACTGTTTGGCAAGCTCAATATCTTTTAATTTTTCTTCAATAGTAGATTGTTCAGGAACCTGTTTCCATGGCAATTGAGGTGAATTCCAAACTGAACCATCAGAATAAACCACTTCAGTTACATAGACTGTAAATCGACGTGCATTGCTTTGGGGCAAATAAATAGCCGTTTTAGCCCCAAAATCATTTCCCTTTGAAACACTAATGTCCAAAAAAGCAAAGTCTTCTACTCCTTCTATCTCATTTCCACTTGGTTCATAAGCCCGTATAGAAACTTTACATGCAACAATCTTATTGTCAGATAAATTTTTCAATTTAATCTGAGCTAAAACTTTTCCTGTTGCATTATCTTTTTGTAAAGCACCTGCTTCAATAATTACAGGACTGCCTTCTAAATATAATTTTGACGGTAAACGATATACCTCTTGATAACGATTTGACATGTTAATTCTCCTAACTGCTCCATTTTATTCACTATCATTGCCACAATAACTAGAATTTGATATTATATCTTTAGCAGTTGTTGGTTCTTCTTTTTGTAAAATTGCTGCACCAACTAAGATTCATATAACCATAACAATGCTGGAGCTATATAAATAAACATTTTTTCTTTTTTTATTTCTTTTTCTGGAATACCGAATTTTTCACTAGCTTCCTTAACTGTCATTCATTACTCATCTCCTTTCAAATTTTCATAAGGTTTACCTTTTGAAAATCGCTAAAAAATAAGCAAAAGCAGTAAAAATATACGTCAAAGTGTTAAAAAGGAATGGTGAAAGCTGTTGACTTTTGTTACTTATCGATTTAATATTAAACTAATCTTAAGCTCTCAAAAGGTAAACCTTATGAGAGCTTATTTTTCTCGCTTTCACCTTTTCTTCTAAAGAAAGTAGCCTCTGAAATCTCACAAATCTTAGTAACCTCCTGCATACTAATCTCACCTTTTTCCCACTTTTTTACAATCTCATCAAAGTTATTCGGCAACCTCTTTTTAGGTCTTCCCATATGCACGCCTCTTGCTTTTGCAGCTGCAATGCCCTGAGCCTGACGTTTTCTAATATTCTCTCTTTCGCTCTGTGCCACAAATGAAAGAATCTGTAAAACCAAGTCAGCAATAAATGTTCCCATCAAATCCTTGCAGGTTCTGGTATCCAGTAATGGCATGTCAAGTACACAAATATCAATGCCAATTTCCTTAGTTAGAATTCTCCATTGAGCCTGAATTTCTTCATAATTTCTTCCAAGTCTGTCAATGCTAAGCAGGTATAATATATCTCCGGCCTTAAGTTTTCGAACCATCTTCTTGTAGTTAGGTCTATCAAAATCCTTACCCGATTGCTTATCAATATAAATTTTCTTTTTGCTTACACCTGCCTCAACCAAGGCAATCAACTGTCTTTCCTCATTCTGATCAAAGCTTGAAACACGCACATAACCATAAACATTACACATAAAAACTGCTCCTTAAAAATATTTGCAGTTCAGAGAATAGCACATTGTAGTCAAGGCGACATTTGTCTGTAGCTTCTGAAGGCATAATTACCTTGCAATCTTAATTAGGCATATCTGTCATATTCATTATCTCTTCATCTCCTTGTGCCGGCGTTTTATATTTGCTAAAGCTTTCTTT
>CAZVBH010000144.1:0-4082 GCA_964625275.1 uncultured Lachnoclostridium sp. | reverse complement strand
ACCGGAGCTGTAACAGACAGTCGTCAGGTTGAAGAAGGCTATCTTTTTATAGCAATCAAGGGCGAAAGAGTTGACGGACATGATTATGTCAGTCAGGTTTTTGAAAAAGGAGCTCTTGCGGTTATTTCAGAGAGAGAACTTAGGAATCCCACAGGTCCATATATACAGGTGGAATCATCTACTGATGCCTTAAAAAAGCTTGCAGCCTTTTATCGTGAAAATCTTTCAATTCCTGTAATTGGGATAATTGGAAGTGTTGGCAAGACAAGTACGAAAGAAATGGTGGCTTCAGTACTTTCTCAAAAATACAATGTATTAAAGACAGCAGGCAACTTTAATAATGAAATAGGACTACCTCTTACAATTTTACGAATCCACAAAGAACACGAGGTTGCAGTCCTGGAAATGGGTATCTCTGATTTTGGAGAGATGCACAGACTTGGAGCAATTGCAAAGCCTGACATTGTTGTGATGACGAACATAGGCTGCTGTCACCTTGAAAATCTTAAGACAAGAGATGGAATACTTTCTGCAAAGACTGAGGTCTTTGAGCATATGCCTGAGTCAGGAATCGCAATTTTAAATGGTGATGATGATAAGCTTACAACAAAGCCTTCAGTAAATGGTAATCCTTCTGTATTTTATGGAATCGATGAGCTCAGCAGCTTCGAGGATGACATTAAAGGCGAGACTTCTAAACGTCAGATAAAGAAGGCTGTATATGCATCTAATTTAATAAATCTTGGCTTTGATGGAATTAAAGCTGATTTTCATACACCTTCCGGTGATTTTAATGCATGGATTCATATCCCCGGTGAACATAATGTAAGCAATGCGCTTGCAGCTACAGCGGCAGCTCTTAAGCTAGGGCTTGGACTTGATGAAATAAAGGCGGGAATTGAAGACGCAAGGACAATAGCGGGAAGAACAAATTTTATACATACTAATGGAATTACAATTATAGATGACTGCTACAATGCCAATCCTGTATCAATGAATTCTGCAATTGAAACTCTTTCTCATGGAACCGGAAGAACGATTGCTGTTCTTGGAGACATGGGTGAGCTTGGTGCTGATGAGGCAAATATGCATGCCTTGGTAGGCAGCTGCGTTGGTGAAAAGAAAATACCTGTTCTTTTTTGTGCAGGTAAGCTTGCAGTCAACTACATGACGGCAGCAAAGAATGTAAATCCGGCTTGCGACATACACTACTATGAGGATAGGGAGTCTATGACAAGAGATTTGCTTGGATTTGTCAAAAAAGGTGATACCATTTTGGTAAAGGCTTCTCACTTTATGGATTTTCCAAAGGTAGTGGCAGCCTTAGAAGGACTTGATACTATTCATTAATCCATGAGATTGATGAAATTTTGGCACTTGGTGTTTTTTTACAAAAAAGTTTATTTAAAGCTTCTATATTTTTGCTCATATTACTTGACTTTGTATATTTACATAATTTATTGATTATGTTAAAATCTGTTTGGATTTGAGATTGGGATTTAGGGAATAACTACTAAAAAGCAGAAAGACGAGGAGCACTTAATGGATTTTAAGAAACTGACGGAAGCTAGAAGAAGTATCAGAAAGTTTAAGCAGGGTACTGAAATCACAGATGAGCAGATTCGAGAGCTTATTGAAACAACCCTGAAAGCACCATCATGGAAAAATACGGAGACAGGAAGATATTATGTAGCACTTTCACCTCAGAAGGTAGATGAGGTTAGTGATAAATGTCTTCCACCATTTAACCAGACTAATGCACATAATGCAGGAGCACTTATAGTCACTACCTTTTATAAGGGACTGGCAGGCTTTAGTCCAAATCATGAGCCAACTAATGAAATTGGTAATGGCTGGGGACTTTATGATTTGGGAATCCAGAATGCCTATCTTATATTAAAGGCAAAAGACATGGGACTTGATACACTTATAATGGGTATAAGAAATGCATCAGCCCTCAGGGAGATTTTCAAAATCCCTGATAATGAAATGATTGTATCAGTAATAGCACTTGGAAAGAGAGCTGCTGATCCGGCTGCCCCTGTGAGAAAGAAAGTCGAAGAGGTTTGTAGAGTCTTCAGATAAGATTGATGAGCGAAAAGTGAAATTAATCCTAATTCATGGTATTTATGAATTTTTAGCATAAATACCAATATATAGAGCAAATGGTCCGCATTGCATATGGTGCGGACTGTTATAACTCTAAAAATCCTTGATTTCCGCTTTGAAAAGTGGGAATCAGATGCTGATATAGCTATAAAATAGCAATTAGAAAAAACAGTTTTTAAATCAGGTAGGAAATATATTATGAGTATTTTTAATGTTGAACTCAAAAAGGTAGTCGATGACAGCTACGAAATTGAGGTTGGATATGAGCTTGAGGAGAGGCTTATTGAGGACCTTTTAGGTGGACTTGTCGGAAAGATTAAGAAGTTTGCCGTTATTACGGATTCTACGGTTAAGGAGCTTTATGCCGATAAGGTTTATTCAAAGCTTTTGGAAGCAGGCTACAGTGCCGACCTTTTTGTATTTCCTGCAGGAGAAAAGAGTAAGACCAGAGAGACAAAGGCAGAAATTGAAGATGCCATGCTTGCAAAGGGTTACAGAAGAGACTGCTGTGTTATAGCTGTCGGTGGAGGAGTTGTTACCGACCTCGCAGGCTTTGTCGCAGGAACCTTTGGAAGAGGAGTACCATTTATAAATTATGCTACAACGCTTCTTGCGGCAGCGGATGCCTCAGTCGGAGGAAAGACAGCTGTAGATACGCCTCTGGCGACTAACCTTATCGGACTTTTTAATCAGCCTAAAAAGGTATATATTGATATCGCATGCTGGAAAACACTTCCACCACGTCATATTTCAGGTGGCCTGGCTGAGACAATAAAGCATGCATGTCTGGCAAGCAGTGAGCTGTTTGAATATCTTGAAGCAAATATGGAAAGAATACTTGCAATCGAAAAAGATTGCTGTGAATACATAGCAGAGAAAAACTGCAGCATCAAATATAATGTAGTAATGAAGGATGAGAGGGAGTCCGGACTTAGAGAAGTTTTAAATCTGGGACATACGGTAGGACGTGCAGTAGAAACCGTAAGCGATTATCAGCTTGAGCATGGTGAAGCAGTGGCAATCGGACTTGCCGCAGAGGTTAAGCTTTCACTTAAGCTTGGTTATATGACACAGGCTGAGGCTGACAGAGTTATCGCACTTTTGCAAAAGGCAAAGCTGCCTGTCACAATTCCTGAATATGTCGACAAGGAAGCACTTGTTAAGAAGCTCTATACCGATAAAAAGGTAAGAGACGGTAAATTAAGATTTGTTATCCAAAAGGGTATTGGTGAAATTGTAGAATTCGCTGAAAATGTCTATGCTACACCTATTGAGGAAGCTGTGGCACGTGAGATTATTTATAGTATAGCATAACTGTTTTTATATCTTCTTAAAAAGATGATTATGAAAATTGACCTTTGATCTTGAATTCAATGAGGAGCAGCATGGAACAGAATAATCAGATTTCAACCAAAAGATTAATTGCAAGAATAGCACTAAGACTGGTAATCATAATGGCAGTCTGCTTATTTATAGTCATTTTCTGCAAATCAATCGTGAAATATATCCTGCCATTTGTACTTGCCTATATTGTTTCAACCTGTATGCTTATGCCGGTTATCAGAGCCTTGACCGGTAAATATAAGCATATGCGTAAATTTTGGTCAATTGTTGTCGTTATAGCGATGATGATTATTCTCATTTTAATTATAGTAGCAGCTCTTTATTATCTTCTTGGACAGATAACCGATTTAATAAGAAACTGGGATACTTATTTAGACAGTATTGATACCATGATTATAAATGCCTCAAGCTTTATTGCTGCAAAGACAAGACTTGAGGAAAGACAGGTAATTGATTATTTCCTTATCGCTGAAGACAAAGTAAAGGAATGGGTGACAGAGGATTTACCTGGAATGACACCGGAGCTTTTGTCGGGCTTTACTGATTATGTGCCTACAATTGGCAATGTTTTGCTTGGAGCACTTTTCTTTATCATGGCAACGTATTTTATATGTGCTGATTATCCCAAC
>CAZVBH010000143.1:0-4308 GCA_964625275.1 uncultured Lachnoclostridium sp. | reverse complement strand
TACCCAAAGGCAACCATAGTTGATACTTACGTTCCGGAAACACCGAAAACACCTAATTCACCTAAGACAGGTGATGCTACCAGTATTGGATTGTTAATACTTTTTGCAGCATGTTCTTTATCAGAAATTATAATTCTGATAAAGAAGCGTAAAGAGCCTTAAAACAACTTTCCTTTTTCGTTTTTACTATGCAAGAGGCAGCTTTTAAGGCTGCCTCAATAAAAGAGTATACAAATGCTATTGAGTAATTGGACTGTAAATAGTATAATATAGAAGGAGATAAATAATTGTGTAAAGAAACAAAAAATTTAACGGAAAACATAATACAACCACAGGCAAGAGCTAAACGTACAGCAAAAAACAGTGTATTCTTAGACCTCTTTAGTGATAAAGAGTATCTGCTTGAACTGTATAAAACTCTTCATCCTGATGATGTTAATGTAGGTAAAGAAGACCTAGATATTGTAACTATTGAAAATGTACTTACAGATAATCTTTACAACGATCTCGGTCTCATAGCACATAATGACAAATTAATTTTACTTTTGGAAGCTCAGTCCACCTGGACAGAAAATGTCTTAGTGAGGATACTTATGTATTTGGCACAAAGCTATCATGAATATTGTATAAAGACTTCACAAAATCTTTATAATGTAAAGAAAGTAAAGATTCCAAAGCCGGAGCTTTATGTAATCTATACAGGTGAGAGAGGAAATAAACCGGAAGTTATGTCATTGTCCACTGATTTCTTTAATGGAGCTGATACTTCAGTTGAAGTAAAGGCCAAAGTAATCTATGAATCAGAAAGTGACGATATCATAAACCAGTATATAATTTTTTGCAAAGTATTCGATGAACAACGAAAGAAGTTCGGATACACAAGAGAAACAGTAGAAGAAACTATTCGTATTTGTAAAGACAGAAACGTATTAAAACAATATTTGGAAAGCAAAGAAAAGGAGGTTACGACCATTATGATGAGTTTATTTGATGAAGAACAGATTTTAACAATGTACGTAAAAGATAAACAAAAAGAAGCAGCAGTAGCAGCAGCTAAAAGAATGTTAAAAAAGGGAGTTGCGATAGATGATGTTGCTGACTACCTTCCACAGCTTTCAAAGGATGAGCTGCTTCAAATTGAAGCTGAAATAATGTCACTGGCTTAGATATATAAGAATCAAAAGATCAAAGCGGATATTCCAGGTACGCTTCGCTACTTGCTCATAACCTTAAAGCCACTTCAGATAAGGTTAAATTATAAGAAATTATATTTGAAAATTCTTGAAATTATGGTATATTCTTAAGTAGGGAAAGGGGAATACCATAATGCTAAGATTTTGGTTTGTACTTATAGTATCGATTCCCGTAATATTTGTCTACATTGCCAGAGATTATCATATCGAAAAGCATTCAGGTAGGTATACTGAAGAACAACGTTATCGCTGGGCTACACTTATGATAAAGATAATTCAAAAGAATGGTCGTATTAGGACGGATGTTATAGGATTGGAAAATTTACCACAGGATGGAGGCTATGTCATGTATGCCAATCATCAGGGAAAGTATGATGCATTAGGAATAATGTCAGTTCATCATAAGCCCTGTACAGTTGTCATGGATGAAAAAAGATCCCATATGCCAATAGCCAACTCCTTTATTAATCTTATTCAAGGCGGAAGGCTAGACAAAAATAGTATAAAAAATCAGCTAGAGGTCATAAAAAAAGTCATTAATGAAGTAGAATGTGGAAGAAAATATATTATCTTTCCTGAAGGCGGCTATTACCACAATCGTAATGTCGTACAGGAATTTATGCCGGGAACCTTCAAATGCTCAATCAGATCAAAAACCCCCATCGTGCCGGTAGCTTTGATTGATTCCTATAAACCCTTTGAATTAAATTCATTACGACCGGTACGTACAAAGGTAGTATTTTTAAAGCCACTCTATTATGAAGAATATAAAAATATGAATTCTAAAGAAATCGCTATTTTCGTAAGAAATCAGATAGTAAACGCTATTCAGAATTATGCATAAAAGCCGATATCGAAGGAGCCCGCACTCTTTGTATGTAAAAGCATGAAGAAAGTGCTGGTTTGATAATTTAGATGTTTAAACAGGAGCCCGCATATAATTATGCGTAAAAGTGCATGATAAACGCGCCTTGCGCGTGCACTTTGAGCATGATTTATATGCGGATTCCTCTAATATAAGCGCTCGCCGTACTAATAAGCGCTCGCCGTACTAATGAGCTCTATAGCGTTTCTTCAGCGCCCCTACAAAGGGTGCAATTTCCGCTGCTACCACAGCCTTTACAATATCAAGCACTATAAATGCTAAAAATCCTGAAACAAAAGCAGCTTTAAGAGTAAGCCCTGCCTGCCACTTCCACCAAAACATTCCAACGATATCTACAACAATTACTGAAATAACAGCAACTATAGTATAATTAATTCTCGCCAAAAGCTGAGCCCTGGCACCACTATTATTGAAAAGCTTAAATATTTTTCCAAAAAGCTTCAAAAGGAGTGGACTAATAATTGCAGTAATAATAAAAGCAAGATAATATCCCCCATAAGGCCCAATTAGATATGAAATTCCGGCATTTCCGGCAACAAAAACAGGAACACCAATAGTTCCCAGCATCATCCAAATCAGTAAAATTAGAATACCCTCAATAGGAGAAAAAATCAGACAAATAAGAGTACATATAAAATTAAGAAAAGTAATATGTGAGCCATTAGGCAATGTTATGCTGATATATGCAGAAACGCATAAAATTGCAGTAAACATAGCCATAAGAACAATATTATAAGTGTTAAATTTGCTTTTGTGATTAGCACAGGAAGCAGAAGAATTGTTGCTTAAATTTCCCATAAACACCTCCATAAAAAATTAATAAACCTTGACTAATGCATTATCAACCTTGCTCAGTATAAAGTATCAAAAATAAAATGTCAACCTAAAATTAATACATGGGTGACAATGAAAGTTATGCCTAAAATTACTTGCTGATAAAAAAGCTAATCCCTGTTAACTTTTTACTAATGATTGCATAAAGCTCTAATTTGAGTTAAAATCTTGAGGAGAGTAGTAAAAATTAAGTGCAAAAGGGAGCAGATGATTTATGAAAGCTTTAAAGGAAAAATTTACCGGTGCAAATATAAAAAATGATATTCTGTCCGGAATAATAGTAGCCCTCGTTTCAGTTCCAATTTCAATGGGTTATGCGCAAATTGCAGGCTTGCCGGTTGTTTATGGACTCTATGGTTCCTTGCTGCCTATTTTACTTTTTAGTCTGATAACGTCCTCTAAAATATTTATCGTCGGAGTAGATGCAATGCCTGCCGCAATGGTAGGAAGCATGTTAGCGGCCATGGGAATAGAAGGCAGCACAGACGAATCCATGAAGATAGTACCTCTTATGTCTCTGTTTGTAGCGGTATGGCTTCTGATATTTTTTGGATTAAAAGCAGGCAGAGTGGTAAAATATATCTCATCACCTGTAATGGGAGGCTTTATTTCAGGTGTAGGAGCAACAATAATTCTCATGCAGATACCAAAGCTTTTCGGAGGCAGTCCGGGAACGGGAGAAATCTTTGTACTGATTAAAAATATAATAAAAGAATCCTCCAATTTTAATATTCTATCTGCAATACTCGGCTTCGGAACCGTAATTATTTTGCTGATATCTAAAAAGCTGGCACCTAAATTTCCAATGTCTATCGTGATTTTAATTTTGGGCGCTGCATTAACAGCCTTTTGTCATGTTGACAATTTTGGAGTTAAGACCTTACCTGAGGTAACAGGAGGTCTGCCAAAGCTTGTACTTCCGGAACTGACAATAGTAGGTGAACATCTTACCGACATGGTGATTCAGAGTCTGATGATAGCCTTGGTAGTAATGGCACAGTCACTACTCGCAACAGGAAACTATGCACTGAAATATAATCAGTCAGTTGACAATAATCGTGAACTCTTAGGTTATGCAGCTGCAAACCTTGCTTCTGCAGCAGTTGGTTGTTGCCCAATAAACGGAAGTGTATCAAGAACCGGAATGGCAGACCAGTACGGAGCAAAATCCCAGCTTGTTTCAATTACAGCAGCTTTCACAATGCTTTTGATACTGCTGTTTGGAACCCCGTTGTTAAAATATCTTCCGGTACCGGTGCTCACAGGCATTGTTATTTCTGCACTCATAGGTATTCTGGAAATTAAGCTCGCAAAAAAGCTATGGAAAACAAGCAGAAATGAACTTATTATTTTTGCAACAGCCTTCTTTGGTGTTTTAATTTTTGGCACTGTCTA
>CAZVBH010000142.1:0-4346 GCA_964625275.1 uncultured Lachnoclostridium sp. | reverse complement strand
GTTCCTGAAAAACCTGTGTCATTATTCTTCCACGAAGACCGCTTTTTTCTTTTTCGCTAAGCTTATCAAGCCTTAGGCCATCAAATTCACACTGAAATTCAGCCAGGCCTCTGTCTCTCATCAGTCCCATTATTGCCGAGGCTGTCATGCTCTTGCCACTGCCACTTTCACCAACAAAGCCAAGAATCTCACCCTCATAGACATCAAAGGAAATATGATGAAGTATTTCCTGAAGACTGCCATCGGTATTAACGGCAACGCTCAGATTTCTCATTTTCAGTATTTTTTTGTTTGCAATATCAGTTTCTTTATTATGCTCCGGTTTTTCTGATTCATTTGATATTTCTCCGGCTGAGATTTCTTCGGCTGAGATTTTTCCGGCTGATACTTCTCCAGCCGATATTTCTTCGGCTGATATTTCTCCGGCTGATATTTCTCCGGCTGAGATTTCTTCGGCTGATATTTCTTCGGCTGATATTTCTTCGGCTGATAATTTTTCCAAAGCTGTATCATTATTAGCTTTGGCTTCTTCTTTCCATAATCGAAGTGAAGCTTTTTTCAGCTCCTTAATTGTTCCTCCTTCTGTACTTTCAAAGGCATCTGAAATTAGGGAAAAGCCTAAAACTGCCATTATGATTACAAGTCCCGGAAAAATACAATTCCAAGGTGTCTTTAAAATTGTAGTCTGACCTTCCGAAAGCATTCTTCCAAGGCTGGCTGTCGGTGGCTGAACACCGAGTCCGAGATAGCTAAGTCCTGCTTCTGCAAGTATTGCATTATTAATTCCGATTGCTATTGCAGAAAAGAGAGACTGCCTTATGTTTGGCAAAATATGTATGAACATGATACGAAGGCTGCCGGCTCCGTAGAGTCTGATACACTTGACATATTCTTTGTCTCTTTCTCTCTTGTACTCACTTCGTACCACTCTTGCAAAGCTAGGTATAAAAAGTATTCCAAGTACAATGACAACACTCTTTGTTCCACTTCCAAAAAGGCTTACAAAAATCAAGGCAAGCAAAATGCTTGGAAAGCTGGCAAGTCCGTCATTTATTCTCATTATTACTTCATCAATTATTCCGCCAAAATAACCTGTTACTGCTCCGACAAGAATACCAATCAGGCTACCGATTGCAACCACTCCAAGACTTACAAGCATTGTAGTTTTGGCACCGACAAGACATCTCGAAAAAACATCTCTGCCATATTTATCTGTGCCAAAAATATGAGGAAAGGACGGACTTAAATTTCTGGATGCCGCATCTATCGTATCCGGCTCAAAGGGTGTGTAAAAGGTGCCGACAATTGCCATTAGGGCAACTATTGCTACGAATATTATTCCCAAATATAAGCTTTTACTTTTTTTCAAATTCGAGTCCTCCTTTCCATTTTTATTATCTACAATATATTAATCTAATTATTATCTTTTTTGATAATATTATTTATCCCTATTTAATCATAATGAAATGATAAGCTTAATAGCTTTTAATCTAATAAGTATAAATAAGACTTCAGTTTCTAACTTATCAGACTCTATTGATTCACTTAATAATATATATCAAATGAATTCTATTCTACTCTTGGGTCAACTATATGATACAAAATGTCTACCACAAAATTAACAAGCACTACTGCTGTTCCAATGTAAAGCATGATTGCCTGAAGTACATTGTAATCCCTGACGGTTACGGAAAATACCAAAAGTCTGCCAATTCCCGGTATTCCAAATACCTGTTCTACTATTACTGAGCCTGCAAGGACCTCAGCTATTACAACGCCTATGAAGGTAATTGTCGGAATCAGAGAATTTTTCAGAACATGCTTTAAAAGAACTCGTCCCTCGGAAGCCCCGATTGCCAGGGCTGTCTTTGCATAGTCCTTTTTCTTTTCTTTTAAAATATTCGCTCTCAAAAATTTGATTACCATTGCAGATTTTGGCAGTGCAATGGCAAGTGCCGGATAAAACATATAGGAAAGGAATCCAAAAAAGTCCTCCTTGTAAGATATATATCCTCCAACCGAAAAATATTTAAGTATAAGTCCAAAAACAAGAATTATCATCATTCCAAGAAAAAAGGAAGGTATTGCCATTATTGTCTGGCTTATAATTAAGATAATTCTGTCCACCGGACCGCCTTCTTTTTTTGAAGCAAGCACGCCGAGCGGAAGTGAAACCACCAATATAATTACAGTTGAGATTATTGAAAGCCAGATTGTTACAGGCAGTCTTTCCGAAAGCAGACTTGAAACCGATACCTTGTAGTAGGTAGAGGTTCCAAAATCCCCCTGAAAAACGCCTAAAATCCAGCGTCCATATCTGACAAATATGTTGTCATTTAGTCCCATCTGTTCACGTAGGGCCTCAATTTTTTCAGAGGTTGCTTCAGTTCCGAGGCTGACTATTGCTGCATCACCCGGAATAATAGAAAAAAGGAGGAAGGCCAGTAATGTAATCAGAAAAATTGTAAGCAATAAAGATACAATCTTCTTTACATAATACATAACGTCTTCCTCCTTATTATTAGAGTCTTTGCTCCTTTGATTAACTCTCTCCTGCCAATAAGTCCCGGAAAGGGACAAGGTATTTACCTTTCAGTCAGGCTTACTCAATCCAGTAAACCTTGCTCATATCCATGAAATAGATTGGATAGAAGGTATAGCCACCAAGCTTTGGATTAATTGCTACCGTAAGCGATGGTGCCATTAAGAATGCTGATGCTGCATCCTCTGTGAGAAGCTGCTGACATTTTTTATAGGCTGCTGCCTTTGTTTCAAGATCAACTGCGTTAAGTGCTTCTGTGTATGCTGCATCATATTCTTCATTTTCGTAGTTTACGAAATTCTTTTCATGAGTTGACTGATATCTTGCAAGTACATCACCCGGTGCCATTGTTGCATCAAGTCCGATAATGGTTGTCTGATAATTCTCGCCAACGTAAACATCTGATAACCAGGTTGACCAGTCAACCTGTTCAATTGTTGCATTAATTCCTGCCTCTGCAAGCTGGCTTACAAGTACCTCGCCAGTGCTTACATGGAACTGATAATTGCTTGGAATAGTAATTGTGATATCTATTCCGTCCGGATAACCTGCTTCTGTAAGAAGCTCACGAGCCTTATCTACGTCATGTGTATAGTAGGTTGTCGTGTCATCATTGTAGTAATCCTTAAAGGTTGGGAACATACAGGTCTCAAGTAAGGATGAGTAACCTCCTGTAAGAAGAAGGTCAAGCTCTTCTCTGTCAATTGCATAATTAATTGCCTGACGCACTCTTACGTCTGAAAGCAATGGATCTGCATTGTTGAGATAAAGTCCCTGAACGAGGCTCTGTGCGCCTGAAATGATATTCATAGTTCCTTCAAGCTGGTCTGCCTCATCTACAGAAAGATATGGATAAATGTCCACACTTCCTGATAAAAGTTCCATAAATGCATCATCTGTGCTTGAATAAATTTTGAAGGTTACCTGATCAAGATAAGCCTTGGTTCCATAGTAATCATTATTTTTTTCAAGTACAATTTCTTCCATCGGTGAGTAGGATACAAATTTGAATGGTCCTGCACCGACAGGGGCTGTCTCCTGGTCTTCATAATCGGCAGGAATAATTGCCGTATTGAAGTAGTAAATCAGCTCTGAGTTTGGTTCACTGAGTGAAACAACAATCTGTGACTTTCCATCTTCAGTGGTTGATTCTGTAATATCGGATATAATAGAAAAAGCAGTGATTAGCTTGATTGTATCATCTGATTCATCAAGTAACCCTGCCACACGTTTAAGCGAATAAATAACATCCTCTGCTTCAACCTTATCTCCATTGTGGAAATAGACATCATCACGCAGAACGAATGTAATTGAAGTTGCATCCTCTGATACCTCATAGCTTTCTGCTATTGCAGGCTGCATTGTACCATCAGAGTCTACCTTTACAAGACCGTCGAACACGTTGTATAACACTTCGAGAGTTCCTGCCGCAACTGCTTTGTGTGGGTCAAGACTATCCATATCATTGGTTATTCCAACTATTACAGAACCACCTGAAGTTTGCTTTTCCTCCTGATTAGAGCTTCCACTTTCTGTAGCGTTTTTGCCACATGCACAAAATACGCTCATACTCATCACCATAACCAGAAGAAGTGCTGTAAGCTTTTTCATAAAGCACCTCCAAGGGGTAATTAATTTGAGCCGGACGTTTCCGTCTGGCACAACTATGATATGCAGTTATTGGAGTTTTGTCAAGTGATTTTCAAAAACGCCTGACAAATTTAACCTTATCATTAGTTAATGATTCCAAATCATAACAAAAGAGACGTCAGGATTCAGAATTCCGACGTCTCTAAAAAAGGCT
>CAZVBH010000141.1:0-4351 GCA_964625275.1 uncultured Lachnoclostridium sp. | reverse complement strand
TACTGATGCTGAAAAGTCATGTTATCCCAAAAGCTAGTCTTTTGGGGTAACATATCACCGCTTAAGAAGCAGGGGACTTTTCATATAAGGTTAAATAGCTTAACCTTACTAACCTTGAAAAAAGCTCCAAGCCTCATGGCCTGGAGCTTTCAAATCTGTAGCCATAAATGGCTTACATTGCATTGTCTTTAATATATTTAACAAGTTCATCAACCTGTGTGAATGCAAGAGCAACAACTGTATCTGCTGCACCGTAGTAGATTGCAATACGTCCTGTTGCAGCATCGCTAAGAGTTGCACATGGGAAGCATACATTAGGAACGTCACCAACACACTCGTAGGTTGTCTCTGGATGAAGAATGTATGGACGGCAACGATACTTAACCTTCCATGGCTCTTCCTTGTCGAGAATTGCAGCACCGATTGAGTAAATCATGCAGTTACAGGTCTGAGCAACACCGTGATAAATCATAAGCCATCCCTCATCGATTTCGATAGGAATAGGGCCTGCTCCAACCTTTGTCCAAGCCCATTCTGTAGGCTCAAGTACATGATGATGCTCGCCCCAGTGAATCATATCCGGAGACTGAGAAATAAATACATCACCGAATGGTGTGTGACCATTATCAGAAGGACGGCTGAACATTACGAACTTATCGTTAATCTTCTTAGGGAATAATACACCATTTCTATTGTATGGAAGGAATGCATTTGGAAGTCTGTAGAAGGTCTTGAAATCGTATGAATAAGCTACACCGATTGTAGGTCCCTTCCACTTTTCAAACTGTGCACACCAGGTTACATAATATCTGTCTTCAATCCAGCCAACACGTGGATCATAGCCATCAGCTGTGCCTACGCACTCACCTGTCTCTTCATTATAAAGCTTTAATACTTCAGGCTCGATATCCCAGTTGATTGCATCTTTACTCTTTCCAAGGAAAAGATGACTCTTCATACACTTGTCATCACTTCTGAAAAGTCCTACATAAGCACCATCCTTTGCAACTACAGCACTGTTGAATACGCTGTTTGCACTAGGAATTGCATGTCTGTCAATGATTGGGTTTGCGCTATAACGCCAAACAGGATCTGTACATCCCTCAGGTCTGTCTTCCCAAGGCATATTTGGTAAATTGTCGCCAATAATCATAATTGCCTAGCTCCTTTACAAAATAAAATTTCTTAAGTAAGAATCCGATACGGCTTAGTCTTTTCATAATGCCGTCCTCAAGACTCATTTATGTGATTTTAATATAGCATTTCTAATTTTTTTTTGATATAATGACAGAGTACAAAAATCGTACAATTATATTTTCTTTGGAGTAACACTAATGAGTAAGCTATTTGAATATATCGATACACTGACTTCACCCTTTGAAGCCTTTGAGGTTGTGCCTTCTTATGATGGATTTCCTGTAAGACCACATTGGCACTACTATATGGAAATAATTATTATGATGGAGGGGCAGGTTCAGGTCGACTGTGATAAAAACACTTACGTATTATCTAAAAATGATATTTTCGTCTTCTGCCCAAAGCTAATTCATTCAATTTCACCCTATAATGGTTCAGATTTCAGATATGGAGTTTTAAAATTTGATATTGGCAGGCTTTCCGTTTCCGGAAGCTCTACACCAAGTCTGCGTCTTTTATATGAAAGTGCGGGTATTTCCGACTCTGTTTCACTTCATTTCAAGGGTGAGGAATTACCTTCAGAGGAAATTCGTTCAATTTTCCACACCTGTGTAGATGAGCTTTCATCACTGGATTATGGCTATGATTTGGTATTACATTCTTCACTTTGCAGATTACTTATTATTCTTTTAAGAATTATGAAAAGACATGGCTTCAATACAGATGCGGCAATTTCACAGCGTGCTCAAAATACAACAGTTGATACCATCACCGAATATATTGATGCCCATTCGTCAGAGCATCTTAGCATGAAGGCGCTTGCCGATATGTGTAACATGAGCTATTCTTATTTTGCAAAAAGCTTTCGTCAGATATATGGCCGTACATGTACGGATTATTTGGAATTTGTCAGAATTTCCAAAGCCGAGGCTTTACTTCTTTCCACTGACTGTGATTTGACATATATTAGTCAGGATACAGGATTTTCAGACTGCTCACACTTGATTAAAACCTTTAAAAAGTGGAAGGGAATCACTCCAAAGCAGTTTAGGTTAAAGAGAAAGGCGGCCACCAAATAAGGATTTATTAGAGTATCAGCATAAAAAATCCTCCAATTTTTAGAAATTGAAGGACTTTTCAGTTAATCTAAATTAATCAAAGCGGATATTCCAGGTCCGCTTCGCTACTTGCTCATAACCTTAAATCCACTTCGTGATAAGGTTAAAAATTTAATCAGTAATGGTACTCCAGCTTTGAATCATATCCAGAGTATAATCATTTAGTATTACAGAGTAGACATCTTCTTTGCCATAATTTTCAAGGAAGGTATCAAGCTCATCCTCACTATAATCATAGGCTTCTAAGTATTTGCCGATGTAGCTGTTAAAGATTTCATCGGTAACTGTGAAGCCTTCTTTTTGGGCTATTTTATTAAGCACAAGCTCCTGCTTGATTGACACCTCAGCATAGCTTTTAACATCGTTACAAAATGCCTCATAGCTTTCATAGCCATAATAATTTGTAGCAAGCTCTTCAATTGATGAATATTCATCATAGAGTGCTGCAAGCTGGTTGTAATAGGTCATATACTGTGACTCTCGTTCCTCAACTGTCTTTGTAAGGTGATAAAATTTAGCATCCTCTACCAGTCTGGAAAGAATAGCCTGCTTAACCCTTTCATCATCATCCGTTGCAATTTCAATGCCTGCCGAAGCAACACCCGAGGTTGCAATTTCATAATCACTAAGGGATATTTCAAGCCCCTTATAATTCCCAATACGACAGGAGGGCTCGGCATTTTCATACCATATAAGCCATCCTATAAAGCCGGCAACAATTACCAGAAGGATTACTATCGCAACAGTAAAGGGGTTGATTTTTCTGATTTTTTCTTTATCTTTAAGATTTTTACTCATTCGTCAGCGCCTTTTTATTTTGCAGTTCCATATTTGATACAGGTATCCAATACATAATCTGTGAGCACCATTTCCTTGATTTCACTCTTTTCATTATTTGTCTCAAGTTCGGAGACTGTACAGCTATTTTCTTCAGCAACCTGTTCAATATATGAATTGTAAATATCATCAGTTACCTTAAGCTTTTCTTTTTTGGCAATTGCCTCTACTGCATACTTTTCCTTGATTGTTACGGTAGCAAAGGTATTAAGCTCTGATTCAAAGGTATCAAGGCTTTCACTAAGCGTATAGTAAACATAAGTTTCAAGAGTGGTATTGTAGCTTTCGGCAATCGAGGTATAGTAATTATAGAGAGTTGTATAATAAGCTTCTATCTCAGCATCAAGATTATAAAATTTGGTGCCTGCAATAATCTGATTTAAAATTTCACTATAGCTTGTCTCTCTGGCATCACTTATCTTTGTTGAGGAAAGGTAAGCTGTAAGATAGCCCTCTTCATAGCCGTCTTTAGTATCATAATCAGTATTCTCAGCAATATAAGTATCATCTACCTCTGAAAGCTTTTCAGCAACATAGTTGATTGTTACAGTAAAAACTGCATCCTTACCTGCAAGATTTTCATAATAACTGTCAGGAAAGGTGACATAAACATCTACCGTAGTACCTACTGTTTCACCAATAAGAGAATCTTCAAATCCGTCTACAAAGGTATCTGAACCAATTTCAAGATAAGCGCCCTCAGCAGAACCACCATCAAAGACTTCTCCGTCTACCTTGCCTACATAGTCAATATTTAAAATGTCACCATCTCTTACCAGAGTATTTGCTCTTTCATCGAGCTCGTGATAATATGGTGTGTCTTCAAGCATATCTGCATAATAGTCTTCGTAGTCCTCATCCGTCAATTCGGTAGAGGTCTGAGTATACTCCAAGCCTTTATATTCGCCAAGCTCACAATATGGTTTATTTTTTCCTGTGACAACCTGAAGAGGTGTATACGATACCCATCCAAAAAGATAACATGAATACCAGATAATTACAGCCAAAACCAACACTCCAACGGCTGTGGGAATACCAATTTTCAGCAGCTTTTTTCTCTTTTCCTTTTTTTTCCTTTTTGCAAGTGGTGATAAATTTTTAGCCATTATATCCTTTCATCATGCCAGTCTTAGTCCTCAGCAGACTCTTCTTTGGCATATTTTGTAAACATCTGCTCAATTACATAAGACTCAAACATAAGCTCTCTAAATCTTCCATCTCCGGAATAAGCATCATAACTGGTTTGGAAATCATCTACT
>CAZVBH010000140.1:0-4418 GCA_964625275.1 uncultured Lachnoclostridium sp. | reverse complement strand
TACTACGGCAAAAGCCGGTACTACTATACCTCGTAGTACCGGCTTCTAAGACTCTCGTATTCTGTCTGTATACGTAAAAGCGTCTTTGTATCACCACATTTATTATCAGGATGAAAGATTTTCAACAATTCCTTATATCGCTTCCTGAGATCCACTTCATTGTCAACACCTCTGAAAAAGCTGGTGTTATCATAGGCAGACGTATCTGTCTGCTGATAGGTTGTCCTGCTTCCAGACATTTTCTGACGTCTGTACTTGCTCCTCTCATGTTCAAAATTCAAGCGTTCACATTCAAGTGATTTTCTGTCAACAGCCAACTGTTGATAGGCATCTTCAATAATCTTCTGCTTTTTAGCAATGAATACCTCGTTGTCGTCGAAACGCTTCTTTATAGTCTTTTCACGAATGTCTAGCGAATCTTTTTGTCTTTCCAGCCTTCTCTTTAAATCCTGTAATTCATGACTAAACTCTTGAAGTTCATCATTTTTGGCTTGAATTCTGACCTGCTCCTCAAATAACCAGACTTTAATCTTCTTAATATCGTCTGGAGTTGCATCATTAATAAGCTCCGCATCAAAATTCAACATACTTAATACTCCCTTTGAATATACACATACCACTTTGTAACTCTTATTTGAAGCAGAACAGAAAATATCCTATAATCACAAAGACTACAATAAGAATAATTCCTATCCATGTGCTTCCTATAATTATCATAAAAAGCATACCGAAGGCAATCCAAAATAATGTATAGCCGACAAGCTTGTGCATATTTAGCACCTCGATATATCTTTATTAATTATATTCCCCTAAAATTTATTTATTCATTGTTATTTGGAAACGCTGTGTTTATAGCTTCCTCATCACTTGGCATCTCACCCTTCTTTGATGTGATACGGTCAATTAGGTCTGGAACCATATCAACTATCTTGTTGACTGTGTCCTGATTTTTAATATTCACAAGTCTTACCTGACCATTCTTTATTACAAGGACTGCACTGGGTGACATCTTTCCAGTCATTCCGCCGGCTCCGCCATTCTTCTTCTCCTGACTTGAAGCTCCTGCACCAACGCCAAAGGTAACATCCACCAACGGTATGATAGTCGTATCTCCAGCAACTGTAGGTTCTCCTACTACTGTCTTGGAAGATAGAAAGGTTTCCATCCCTTTCATCATGGAATTAACCACTTCGTTAAAACTATTATCAGCCATGTCAAACCTCCAATTAATTTTCAACACCGCGCTTTACGCGTTTTATCAAAA
Source organism: uncultured Lachnoclostridium sp. (assembly GCA_964625275.1). Lineage (GTDB taxonomy): Bacteria > Bacillota > Clostridia > Lachnospirales > Lachnospiraceae > UBA3775. The sequence goes on along the minus strand of CAZVBH010000140.1, from coordinate 3,154 downwards.
GCCTTATATCTTTATCATAATACAGGATAAAGGCTGCTTTTACAATCACAAATGCGCTTACACGTCCTTTCAGGGAAAAATCACCCTCCATAACTGCCTTATCAAACTCTGGATGTATATCTATTCTTCCTAAATGCCATGGATAAAACATTCCCCATACTGCAAGCACTTCACCCATAGCAGACGGATCATCAAATCCAAGATGAAGGTTTACGTTGAACTTTTTAGGTAATATCATTTTCAAGGCATTAAACAACTGCTCCTTGCATGATTTAAAGGCTCGCTGTGTGCTTTCAAGTTGCATTAGTTTTATATAATATTTCAAATTATCCCTTATTTTAATTATTGTATCACATATTCTTCGAAAAGTGAACTTTATATTTTTAAAGAATTTTGAAATTTTTATAAACACGCTGTTCTTTTCTTTGCAATGTGGTTTATTTACATCTTCAAAGACATTTTCATTATTTTGAGCATTTAAATCATCCTTAACATATTCTCTTGTTTCTTCGCCAGAATATTCATCACCACATTCATTATTATCTTCGCCGGATTCGGGCAACGAGGCAGCCTGTATCTCCACATTCTCCTTCGTTTCTTTTTTTGAGTCTTTTTTTGAGTCCTTTTTCTTAGTTTTAGGCTTTTTAAGATTATCATACAATCTGATTCCAAACAATTTTAGTACAATATGGAGTGTGTTTCCATTTACATAATCTGCTTTCAAAGACAGAATATGTAAAAGCCATGAAGCACCCATTCTAATCATAATGCTTTTCTCATCATTACCATTATACATGCCTTTGGCTCTGTATCTGACAGGCGCGAAAAGCACAAGCAATAATATGATTAAAACTAAACCAAGAACTGCAAGGATTGCAATTCCCAGTATCTTTAATACAGTCAATAATACGGATACCATAAGCTCCCCTTAATATTAATCGGATTTATCTTTTTTTATTTTAGTCTTGTTATGAATTTTAAAATAATTTTTCACATTATAGCCGCCTGTAGCCGTAAATACATCCTGAAGCATTTGGATTACCAGCTCTACTGCCCCATAATATCCTAAGGCAACACCAACTATATAAAGCTCATTTGAGTTACTCTTTTTCCTGTAATATTTTTGTTTCAGCATTGCACTGTGATATATTTCAAATAAATCATTGTTATTAGCCAGTGCTATGACAAAACATGCGGGCTGCGGTCTTCCTGTCCGCAATTTCCACATCACCTTTTTGCGCTTTTTGACAAGCGACGGACTCAAATATAATTTCCTGTAAAAGCGCATACCAATCCTCCATGCTGTTAAAGCCTGCGCATACTTATATAAATTCTAATTAATAATATCATATAGTTAAAATTTTTACAATCAAGTATCGACAATATAAAAGAAGGTCTTTGCAACCTCCTTTTACAGTTCCATCTATCGTGGCTTTATCCATTGTTTGTTCTTCCGTAATTCTAAGTATTCCTCATACGCCTGTTCAAGTATTTGTTTTTCATTTGAAAACTTAAGCAGATGGTACGCTTCATGATACTTATAATATCCGGAATCAACGAAAAATTCTTCACGCTGCGGTTTGCTATAGTAATTATCTGCCATCATCAAATACCAATGAACTTCTTTCTCAACGATATCCTGCGGTATGTTGAAAGAATACTCACTTTTTCCGATATATTTCATAACCGTTGCCTTTACCCCGGATTCCTCAAAAACCTCTCTCAGGGCAGTTTCAACATGTTTTTCCCCAGTTTCCACAGTTCCTTTAGGCAAAACCCAACCTTCATACCTGTTTTTAAAATTCTTGTACAACAGTAATATCTTTCCCCTAAAAATAACTACGCCCCCACAGCTTGTAGCTTGAATCATGGCGTTTCCTCCTGTATGGTGCGCATAAATGCTATTTTATACTTTCCATTATGCTTATAATCTGGTTTGTCTCAAAGGGTTTTGTGACAAATTCAGCGGCACCTAATTTGATGGCATCAAGCATTTTTCCTTTCTGCCCTGCCGCTGTTACCATTATTACCTTGGCATCTGCATCATATTCCTTTATTTTAACCAGTGTCTCTATTCCGTCCATTACAGGCATAGTAATATCAAGAGTCACAAAGTCCGGATTCAGTTCACAATATTTATCATAACCTTCCTGTCCGTTTTCTGCCTCGGCAACAACTTCATAACCATGTTCCACAAGAATATTGCGGAGCATTGAGCGTGATGTTTTAGAATCGTCTACTATCATAACAGTACTCATATTATTATCTCCTTATCATCTTATCCGAAACTATTCATACACTTCAAGCACAGCTCTGAAGCTGTATCCGTTGGCATAAATAGGGATAACATACAATTTTTCATTGCTTATAAACGGTCCTTCCTGTGAGTATTCCGGTGAATTCATATCCACGGAAATATCATCATAACTCAAATTTGTGGCAAAAAGGCCATTTACACAATTAATGAATTCGCCCACATTATCAAGTGCATCATCATTTACTGTTTCATATGTGTCACCTGTGAAATGATTTGCTATAGCAAGCAGTCCATTATCAGGCGCACTTATGTAAACCTTAATATGCATGTCACCCACTATCATCTGACAGGCATATTTGTCTAGTTGTAATGAACGTGCGGTGTACGCCTTGTCCAGATACATATCACGGTCTATAAGCCTTCTAATAGTCTGAACCAGTGTAAGTGTGAGATCTTTAAGTGGTGCTGACTTTAAAGGCACGAAGATATTTATACACTCTTCCAAATCATCATGGATTAATGATGCCATCTGCTCATCATTATACCCACCTAACTGCTGAAACTCACTCAATGACGGATTAATTTGTTCCAAATTAATCAGCTCTTTATCTAAAAGGCTCTGAATAAACTTCATAAAGCTGTTTGACTGGTAAGTAAGTATCTGATCCAGCTTATCATCAGTAAGATACCCTGCATCAATAGCTTTTTCGCCAAAGCGCTCATTGCCCTTATCAATCTGATTTAAAAGCTCCTGAGCAATTGCCGGAGTCATAACCTTATTTATGACTGCTATTGTCTCAACTTCTGCCTTAAAATCCTTTTGAACCGGAAGCAAATCATCGAGCTGTTGCTGGGTTATTTGCTGCTTCTCTACAAGATAATTTCCAAATAAGCGAT
>CAZVBH010000139.1:0-4496 GCA_964625275.1 uncultured Lachnoclostridium sp. | reverse complement strand
CAAATCAACAAAAAAAGCTTCGTTCGAAGTCCAGAAGAATTCATTCGTTTATACGTGTGACTTCCTTTAGACTACTACTCATTGCGGTAGTGGTATGCTTTGCAGCCGGCTGTTGTGCGGGCTATGGTATCTATAAGGGCATTATCAGCAAAGCACCGTCACTGGATACAATTAGTGTTGTGCCTACCTCGTATGCTACAACAATCTATTATAATGATGGTGAAACCATTGCTAAGACACTCGCCAGCTCCGGCTCTAACAGAGAATATGTCGAATATAAAAACATTTCAAAATATGCAATCTATGCCTTTGTAGCGCTCGAGGATGAACGCTTTTTCGACCACAACGGAATTGATGTTAGAAGTATCTTTCGTGCTGTTTTTACGGATTTAGTTTCCGGTGAGGATGCCGGTGCTTCAACCATCACTCAGCAGCTTATCAAAAATCAGGTCTTTGAGGGTGGTAACGAATCACTTTTCATAGATAAAATGACCAGAAAGCTCCAGGAGCAGTATCTGGCTGTCGAGCTTGAATCCTATGTTTCAAAGGAGAAAATTCTTGAATACTATTTGAATACCATAAATCTTGGTAACGGCTCCTATGGAATTGAAAAGGCTTCAGAAAAATATTTTGGCAAAAGTGCAAGTGAGCTGACAATTTCCGAGGCTGCCGTTTTGGCACCAATCGCCTATTCGCCTACTCTTATGAATCCGGTTACCTATCCGGAAGCTAATAAAGAGCGAAGGGCTGCAACGCTTAAAAATATGCTGGAGCAAAAGTGGATTACCCAGACAGAATATGATGAGGCTGTTGCAGACACTGACGGGGTTTATGAACGTATTCTCATTCAGAGTCAGACTACTTCTACAACCTCTGACACTTCCACCAATTCCTATTTTGTAGATGCTCTTATCAATCAGGTGCTCGAGGATTTGGAGGCTGCAGGTTATACCTCCTACGAGGCTACAAGCCTGCTCTACAGTGGAGGTCTTTCAATTTATACAACACAGGACCAGGAAATCCAGAATATTCTGGATAAGGAATTTACAGATGAGTCTAACTTTCCTTCAGTTGGTGACGGCTCATACTATGAGCTTTCAAGTGACTGGGCTCTCTCTGTCTATATCTCAGATGATAACTGGGTAAATTATCATCTAAGCGACCTTCTTAGCTATTATGCAGATTATGAGGATACAGAGGGCTACTACAATCATGAAAGTGGAACGCAGGGAATTTCTGCGTTGACGATTAATTATGAGGATTTAAATAATAAGGTAGAGGCCTTTATTAATGATATGCTTGCTCTCAATGAGTCTGATACCTATCTTGAAGCCTCCAGAGAATTTACTTTGGAGCCTGAATGTTCTATGGTAGTAATGGATTATGAGACTGGAAATGTTCTTGCTCTTTACGGAGGCAGAGGTGAAAAAAGCGGTGACCGTATTCTCAATAGGGCCACAAGCACCTACAGGCAGCCGGGCTCAACCTTTAAGGTTCTCGCTGCATTCATGCCGGCACTGGATACAGGCGGCTGTACTCTTGCAACGACCTATGATGATACCTACTACACCTATGGCACAGAGGGTTCTACAATAAAGAACTGGTATACAACGGGTTATGAGGGATATTCCTCTATCAGAAGAGCAATTTACCGTTCAATGAATGTCGTTGCCGTAGAATGTCTTGAGGATGTTGGCATAGGTACCTCAATGTCATACCTTAAGCAGTTTGGTTTTTCACGACTCGATGAAACGAATGACAGAAATATTTCGCTTGCACTTGGCGGACTGACAAATGGCGTATCTGTTCTGGAGCTGACAGCTGCCTATTCTTCAATTGCAAATGAAGGTGTCTACAATACGCCTAGACTTTATACAGAAATTTATGACCACAGTGGCAAGCTGATTTTAGACAATAAGACGACCTCAACGCAAATTATGAAGTCTTCAACTGCCTATCTTCTCACGAATGCAATGGAGGATACGGTTACTTTAGGCACCGGTACAAAATGTGATTTTGCTGATTTAGATATGGCAATTGCAGGAAAGACGGGAACCTCTTCAAATGAAAATGACCTTTGGTTCGTAGGCTACACTCCTTATTATTGTGCCGGCATCTGGTCAGGCTTTGATAATAATTTTGAGCAAAAAAATACACAGTATCATAAGGAGCTGTGGAGCAAAATAATGGAAGAAATTCATGTGGCCAAGGAATGTGAGTCTGCGGAATTTGAAGAGCCTTCTTCAATTATTTCTGCGAGAGTATGCAGCAAATGCGGAAATCTTGTAGCTGACAACCTTTGCCAGAATAATCAATATGGAAATCTTGTAAAAACTGAAATATTTGCAAATGGTACTGCGCCTACGCAAAAGTGTACCTGCTGTATTGAGGTTACTCTTTGCAGCGAATCAGGTATGCTGGCGACCTCAGCCTGTCCTGACAGCTATACTGTAGTCCTCTTAAATAAGGATGAGTCAGAAGATGCCCTGGCGCATGGCGGTACCTTTGATACAGCTTATTGCCTCACCTCTGAAATGAAGCAGCAATGCAATCTTCACGATCCAAATAATCCGGATTCTACGGTAACGGAAAACGGTAATGAGAGCGAAGCTATCGGGGAAAACGAAGGCTCAGAGGTTGATAATTCAAACGATGATGGTTCTGAGACAGATAGTTCAAATGGTGATGGCTCCGAGACAGATAGTTCAAATGGTGGAAGTCCCGAAGGCGAGACGTCTGAGGCTGGAAGCTCGGATGGTATGACAGACAGTGGAGAAGCTGATGGTAGTTCCGGAACGAATTAGTTCTGAGATTAGCTTAGAGTTAGTCTAATGAAATTAACTGAGGATAAATCCGGAAGAAATGTAATTAAGGCCTGGTCTGAGGAAAGAAATTAAGGATTGATGAAAAAAGGCAGTACGCTTAGCGCACTGCCTTTTTTCTTTTTATCACACTTTAGAGAGTAAGCTTTTATTACATCATGTCAGGGCTCATCTGTGGAGCTGCCGGAGCCGGCTCTTTGATTGAAGCTACAACTGACTCTGTTGTGAGAAGTGTTGAAGCAACACTTGTTGCATTCTGAAGAGCTGTTCTTGTAACCTTAACAGGATCAAGAATACCTGCATCTACCATGTTTACATAAGCATCATTAGCTGCATCATAGCCAATTCCTGCTTCTGATTCCTTAACCTTATTGATGATAACTGCGCCTTCAAGACCTGCATTCTCAGCGATGTAGAAAAGAGGTGCCTCAAGTGCCTTAAGAATAACAGTTGCACCTGTCTTCTCGTCACCTTCAAGTTCATCAGCAACCTTTGCTACTACCTTAGATGCATGGATGTAAGCGGAACCGCCACCTGCGATGATACCCTCTTCTACTGCTGCCTTTGTAGCATTAAGAGCATCCTCCATACGAAGCTTAGCTTCCTTCATTTCGATTTCTGTAGCTGCACCAACTCTGATAACAGCAACGCCACCTGCAAGCTTAGCAAGTCTTTCCTGAAGCTTTTCTTTATCGAAGGATGAGGTTGATTCCTCATACTGAGTCTTAATCTGTTCAACTCTTGCTGCAATTTCCTGTGAATCACCGGCACCGTCAACGATTACTGTATTGTCCTTTGTAATCTTAACTGACTTAGCACGACCGAGCTGCTCAACTGTTGTATCCTTGAGATCTAAGCCAAGATCTGAGCTGATTACCTGACCGCCTGTAAGAATTGCGATATCCTGAAGCATATCCTTTCTTCTGTCGCCATAGCCAGGAGCCTTAACAGCTGCTACATTTAATACACCACGAAGCTTGTTGACTACGAGTGTGCTGAGTGCTTCGCCTTCAACATCTTCAGCGATAATGAGAAGCTTTCCGCCCATCTTCATGATACTTTCAAGTACAGGAAGAATGTCCTGAATGTTTCCGATTTTCTTATCTGTAATAAGGATGTATGGATCTTCAAGATTGATTTCCATCTTATCCATATCTGTACACATGTAGTTTGAAATATATCCACGATCGAACTGCATACCTTCAACTACATCAAGCTCAGTCTGCATTGTCTTGGACTCTTCAATTGTAATAACGCCATCCTTTGAAACCTTTTCCATAGCATCAGCTACAAGCTCACCAACCTGCTCGTCTCCGGCTGAAATAGCTGCAACCTTTGCAATCTGATCCTTGCCACTTACCTGACGGCTCATTTCTGTTATTGCCTCTACAGCTGCTTCAGTAGCTTTCTTCATACCACGACGAAGAGCAATAGGATTAGCACCTGCTTCAAGGTTCTTCATACCTGCTGCCACCATTGCCTGAGTAAGAACTGTAGCTGTTGTAGTACCATCACCTGCAACGTCGTTTGTCTTTGTAGCTACTTCCTTAACAAGCTGAGCGCCCATATTTTCGAATGCATCAGGAAGCTCGATTTCCTTTGCGATTGTAACACCATCGTTTGTGATGAGTGGAGCACCGTAGGACTTCTCAAGAACTACATTTCTTCCTTTAG
>CAZVBH010000138.1:0-4600 GCA_964625275.1 uncultured Lachnoclostridium sp. | reverse complement strand
TTCCTTTAATCGGACTAAAAAACGCAGCCATGTTGTGACCGCAGATTATCAAATCGCTTGTGGCAATGCTTCCCGAATAACGGCAGGTAGAGGACTTCATCAAATCAAGATTCCAGTCATCCGTTACCGGAAGGGTAATATCTAAAGAAGGAATGTTAATAATTCCTATATATTTAACTCCACCGGCGTAGGCGTAGGTTTCTTTGTAACGATTGTCCTCATAAACATAATTATATTCCTCATCGCCACCAATCACCTCAATATTATCATAAATATCATTTACAGAGGCAGTAGTATCTGCTTCACCGCTGAGGATTTCCTCAAAAGGAAGCTGCTTTTCAAGCTCACTTAAAACCTCCTCAGTATTCTTTTTGTAACTGCTATTTTGGAGTTTATTAAAAATAATGATTCCAAGCGCAAAGATAATGCAGATACAGCCGGCTATTATAAATATATTTCCAAGTTTGTTTTTATTCTTATCCATAAAATTTCGGTTTTTACCTGTTGCTTTCTTTAATTACATATACATGAAGAAGGCAACCGATGGCTGCCTTCTTAGGATTTACTTATTTTAATTTTCCTTTTTTGATAATCTGATACCAATGCCAATAAAGATTATACCTGCAGCAAAAAGAACCGGAACAGGCCACCAAAGCTGTCCTGTCTGTGGAAGCTTAGCCTCTACCTCAGTTGGAGTAGGTGTAGGCTGATTTTCTCCTGTTAAAGTAGAATCATCCTGACTAATTCCGGGAGTAATCTGATCTTTGCCGCTTGCTGTATCCTCATCCAGATTTGGTGTTGGAGTTGCAGTCGGTGTGCTGCTTGGTACCGGAGTGTCCGTTGGAGTAGCCTCCGGATTAGTTGGAGCAGGCGAAGCAGACGGTGTAGCAGAAGGTGTAGCAGTTGGAGTAGGTGTCGGAGTATCTGTTGGTGTTGGTGATGGCTCTTCAACAACCGGAATCAATTCCTCACTAACCTTTGCAACAGCACTGATATCAACACTATTGTTAGGCTTTAATGAGCTACTGACTTCCACAAATAAAGGCTTGATTGTATATTTATAGCCATCATATTCAACAGGCTCACCAAGAATTACATAAATGCCGTCTGAAATATTTTCAAAAACAGCATTTCCATCATTATCGCTCTTCGCAGTATAATCAATTGCTACATCATTAGCTTTGATTATTTCGGCAATATCACTTACTATTCCCGTAAGCTCAGATACCGTAGTTTGGGAGGTAGGTGTCTTAACTGTAGAATAAGCTGACTTAAGTGTATAGTTGCCATAGGCATCCTTAGAGCCGACATTATAGGCTTTCAGTTCAATACCAACAATGGCTTTCGAGCCATCCGTATTTTTGCAGATTATGGTGAGAGTATTCTCATGAGTATTCTCATGAGTATTCTCATTACTACCGGCAGCTAATGCAGTGCTTAGCCCCAGAATCAAAATGCAGATTATAGCTGTTAATTTACTTATTAATCGTTTTTTCATCACTTTCTGCCTCTCCTATTTATATACCTCAATCGGATTTTTGCGCTTTTTAGATTTTTTGCCGCCATAAATCCAAATTATTATCATAATCAATACCAGTGGTCCGGCTATACAAGGTACAACAATCATCGGATCCACCTGGGTTGCATCTGCAGGAACGACAAGCTTCGTTTCTGCCTCCTCGTTCTCGATTCTCTTTGCCCTTACCAATAGTCTGTGAGTATTTACACCATAGGGAGTGCAGGTTACAAGAGTAACATAATCTCCACCCTCAATGATATTAAGCTCATCCGTTTCATTTGGTAGAACAATTGAAATTTTATCTACCTCATAGGTATAGACCTCATTCAATACAGTGATTGTAAAGGTATCCCCAACAATTAGCTGATCCAGGTCACTAAAAAGTCTAGCCGATGGCAGACCTCTGTGGGCCATAACTACGGCATGTGTGCTTTCACCACCGACAGGAAGTGAAGTTCCCTGAAGATGACCAATAGCAATATTTAAAACCTCTGCACTCGTTCCATGATAAACCGGAAGCTGCAGATTGAGCTGTGGAATGGTTATATATCCCATTACACCCGTACCGGAAACATCCAGCACATCATAATAATCATCAAGCTCTTCATAATCCTCTAAAGGAAAGTCAAGCTCCAAAAGCCTCTCATTATATTCTCTGGCCTTTGCAATAATTTTTTCATACTCCTCAGTTGTGAGATCATTAACCGTCTGCTGATAGGTAGCAATCGCACGACTCTGAGTTTTTGTATTCCACCAGTCACTAACCGTCGGATAGGCAAGAAGCCCAATTCCCACAAGTAAAATAACAACTAAAATGACTGTTGAAATAATGTTACGTTTGTTTTTCAAGCTTTCCTCCTATATATACTGTGGGCGAATTGCCCACAGTATATTAGGTAAAATTTTATTCAGCGTCTTTCATTCTCTTCTTAGTAATAAGAGCAACACCAGCACAGATAACAAGGATACCACCAATTACATAAAGAATTGTAGTACCGATACCACCGGTGGTTGGCAAGGTTGAACCTGCTTTATTTTCAATTGTTACAACACCGTTACTATCAATTGTGGATGTGCCATTAGCAGTAACAGTAAGAGCGGTAATTGCTTCTGCATTTTCACCAGCCCAAGTCTGGTTATTAACAGTTGTTGCATCAATTACAATTTCAACATCATTAGCTAATTTATTATAGCCTGTTGGAGCATTAATTTCTTCAAAATAGTAGGTACCTTCATCAAGACCCTTGATTATAATGTTTTTATCTGTAGCTGAAGTAAATGTAGTACCTGTAGAATCCCATCTGGTAACAAAATTATTGTCATCTACTAATACATACGATTTAGCGTTACCGTTAAGCTTATAAAGCTTAAATTCTGCACCTGCAAGCTTTTGAGGAGTATCAGAATCATCAACCTTACTTACCTGTAAATCATATGTGAATACAATTACCTGATCTACAAGAGTCTTTCCTGTAGTATCTTTGTTGCCATCTGAATCTGTAGTTGTAGTGTTATTACCTGAGCCTGAAGTAGTTGTACCTATACCGGTAAAATTAGGATTGTTTGAATACTCAAGATAAACCTGGTTTACATTGCCTTCTTTTTCAACTTTTGCTTTATCATTTAACTGAGCTGTGTAAGTAACTACAATATAACTATCAGAAGTAAGACTAGTTATTTCTTTAAGTCCCTTAAGAGTTTTTCCATCCTCATCAGCTAATTTAGCTGAAACAGTTAATACGTTATTAACTTTATTATAAGTTATATCAAAGTTTTCAGTAATATCAGCACCCGTAGTCGCATTATCAATATGCACCTTAACTGTACTTTCGTTAATTGTAAATCCAGGGTCTGCTGTATCAGTAAATTTATAAGAATAAGTTGTATAACTGTCATAATTTGTAGGAAGAGAACCAATAATCATAAATTGAATATCAGTATTGGTATCATAATCAGCTACATCATTATAACCGGTTGGAATTACAAAATTTGGAAGATTGTCATCAGTATCTTCTCCTGAGGCATTGGCTTTATTATCTGTATAATCATCTTCATAAACCTTCTTTTCTACTGCCGGAAGGCTTGTCTTTACAGATACATCAGTATCTCCTGCAACATTTACAAGAATGTTAGTTGAGTTAGCATTTTTAGAAGAAGCAGCATAATAGGTCTTATCAACGATAAGATAATAACCGGTCTCAGTAACAGATATAGTATTTGCACCATTTGAACTAAGAGTTGTAGAAGCATTTATTTTTCCAATCTGCTTGTATACTTCTGTCGCAAATTCATTTGCTTCAGCAGATTTGCTACTGATTTTTTCAATAACTGCACTTATATCTTCATTAGTAGATTGAACTGTTAAATTAGCTGTATTATCTACAGAATTAAGTGCAGCTACAACAGCAGCTTTGTAATCCTCAATAAATGTTACTCCTGTTGCCTTGCCGTCACTATAAGTTACTTGAGCAAGTTCATAAGCATAATAATCTCCATTGAGTGCAACCGCATCGTCCCCACTACCGGTTTTAACAGTAATTGTATAAGTGTTACTGTCATCTGCGAAAGCTGTTGCTGCCATAATTGCAAACATCGCAATCATAAATAATATTGTTCGTAACCCCTTTAAAGTTTTCACAACATTTTCTCCTTTTCTAGTAAGTAAATTTTCTATTTATATCAAACCAATGCGTAAACCAGGCGTTACCCCCCCCCTCGATAGAATCACCCTAACTTAAAAAGTTGAAAGTCAATCAACTTAAAATCAAAACTGCTTGAGGTTAAACAGCTGAAGCTTAAACAGTTTAAGTTAAACAGCTTCATTTCAGGAGGTATTACCATTTATCATTAATTTAATATCACACTATTTAGGCCTTAATTAAAGCCTATCTTCATTTGGGCAATTTGAGGATGCCAGGTCCTTATTTGAACTTATTAAAAGTTCAAATTTTAGTTGCTTTTTAAAAAGCTTAGTTCTTTTTAGTGAAGCTTAAAGCACTTTTACTTATCTTTAACTTCACCCATTATTTAACCTTATCTGAAAAGTCCCCCGCTTCTTAAGCGGTGGGTAGGGACTTTTCA
>CAZVBH010000137.1:0-4682 GCA_964625275.1 uncultured Lachnoclostridium sp. | reverse complement strand
GCTTTAAGGTTATGAGCAAGTAGCGAAGCGGATTGCGAATATCCACTTTGATTATAAAAAATACATATTATAACTGATAAGACATATGTAATAATTAGCTGATATATTGTAAAAAAAAGTTAATATATAACTGCTTTATGTTTTGTAAATAACTTTTTTTACAATATATCGACTTTTTTTGCTATATGGTTTACATGACAGGTATGAAGTGATATAATAAAAAACAATAGTAAAAGATGCATTTAAATTGACATGTATTTTAAATATTAATGCTACTAATTTGTTATAAATTACTATGAGGAGGTAAAAAACATGTTATCTAAAATTAAAAGAGACGGTATGGTTATGTTATTTTGTATAGTATCTATTGTTAGTATTGCATTTGCCAGTGAAATTCATTCAGCTTCTAAGACTTATTCATCTGGCTCACAGGCTAATGTTTATGGTTATGTATCTGTAACTGAAAATTCGTTTGTTAGACCAGCATCATATACTTCGTACAAGAGTGGCTCAAATCAAGGAGCTTTACCATGCTATTTATACGTTTGGACTGGCAAAAATGTTGACAAAGTGAAAGCTGATAACACATATATGCAAGATGGGAAGCATTATAGTGCAACATTTAATACTACTAATAAGTATATTGGTATGAAGGTTCATTCTACTCAGAGTGGTGGAACGTATTATATTAACATTTATGCATCTTATAGTTAAAATTATTGTTACTGCGTAGATTATCAGTAGAGTTATAATTTTTACTGATAATCTATAAAGTGGCATTAAACCTCTATTTGAAATGTTGTTTTTTGGGGCTACTATTGAGGGTATGTATTATGTTTTATTTAGCATTTGAGAATATTTCAAGACGATTTAAAATGTTTTGGTTTACTGCATTAATTTGCATTATTTCTTTTATTCTGGCAGGAATTTCTGCATATATCTTGGCTTTAAATAAATCTAGCACTAATTCCATAAATGATGATGGCACTAATGTTGAAGATATTGGTTATTTAAATTATACAGTACCGACGTTAGATGATGATGGCTTTTATGAAAGCTTGGAGGAATTTCAGGCAGATGTAGATTTAGGTGCTGAATTAAGGAACAAGCTTTATAATCTTAAGGAAGTAGCTGCAATTGGCAGTTATGATTGTGCTGTGTATACCTATTCTACTGATAAGGAAAAATGGGATGCAATAGGAATTGAGCAAACAGAGAATGGCAGAATTGGTTATGATACTCAAGGAAGCGTAGCTGATACAGATGTAGAAAGATTTACCATTGACTATACGCTTATGGGTATGAAAGAACTCAAGGTATCTGAAGGAACTAAAATTTCAGAAGCTGAAAAGCTTTTTGAAGAATATGACTCTATTATGTATATAGGTGCAAATGTACAGGCTGCATATATTGGCGAGATACTTGAAAAGCCTTATTATAATGAAAATTCAAAAAAAATTTATGTGGCTGGAAGATTAGCTGAAGGGGAGTCTTGGTATAATCCGAGGTTATATTCTGAAAATGGATTATTAGAAAATCGAGAGATGGTAAATCTTGACAATATGATTATAGAAATTCAGTCACCTGCTGCCCAAGATTATGGTAATTGCAGGTTTTTCATAAATGCTGAAGGATATTCATTGGAGGAAGCAAGGAATGCAATCCTTGAAGTACTTGCAGGAGAAAGCATAACTAATGTAGAAACGGGAACGGTTTCGGACATTCTTGTGGCAAGATATGAAAATGAAGATAAAACGATTTATGATTTTGCAATACCTATTTCAATTATAATGATGATTACTGCTATTATAATTCTTATTTGTATAATAATGGCAACACTAGTTTTAAGAAACAGAGAATTTGGTATATTTTATTCTGTTGGATATACAAAAAAACAGATAGTTGGAAGTATATATGTTGAAAATTTGATAAAATGTTTATTCTCGGCTGTGATTGCAGCTGGAATTTTATATTTAATTCTTAATATATTATATTCAGTAAATGATTCTGTTCAGACTAGAGAGGTTTTCCATAAACTATATTTTAAATATACTTTGCCTTGTATATTACTTTCTTCGGTATTTACGTCATTAATTGCATCAATATTGCCGGGTACAATAATGCATAAGAAAAAACCAGTAGATTTTATGGACAATAGATTTTAGGAGGTAAGTGCTGAATATGGAAAAAATTAGAAGTTTTTTGGACAGAGATGCACTTTTGTCAATCCTTATCATTGTAGCCTGCTCCTTATCGTTTTTTTTACTGATTATGGGTACAACATCTGTTTCAGCTATGAAATATCAATATGAACAAAGCACAGATGAAAACGGAGTGTACATTCCAGATAGTGTGCTGAGCGGAAGTGAAGTGGAAAATTATCAAGACTACTTAAATATTAATATCTATGTTAATATAGGAATAATAATATTTACAACAATTAATTGTATTTTTGTAACTCAAGTTTGGATAATTCGTAGATATGATGAGTTTGCAGTCAGAAAGGCTTTTGGACAGAAAAATCTGCAAATAATATGGGAGATTTTTAGAGATTTACTTGTTCATGCAATTATTTCAGCAATTATAGGTGGTATAATTTATCTATTATATGCTTTGATAAGTAAAGGAAATGCCTGCGCAGTAAGTCGACTTGCCGTTGACTTAGTAAAATCTGCAATTCTTATGCTGGTGGTATTGATTATTTCAGTGTTGGCAGGTGTTAAGAAGATATTAAGGCTTTCACCTGTTAAATTAATTAGTGAAAGAAATTATTAAAAAGTTAGTACAAAGTATAAGCTTGAAAAGAGGTTTATAATGAAGGAAAAAATAATTGAATTAAAGAATATATCGAAATTTTATGCAGATGGTGAAAATGATAAAAAAGCTTTGAATGATATTAATCTCACCATAGAAAAAGGTGATTATATTTCTATTGTTGGAGCTAGTGGTAGTGGAAAATCAACTTTACTTAATATTATAGGCTGTATGGATTCAGCTTCATCAGGTGAATATATATTTAATGGGACAGATGTTACAAAACTTAAAGCTAGCGAACTTGATTTGTTTAGAAGAAATAATGTGGCATTTATTTTTCAGCAGTTTGCTTTGATGAGTCATTATACAGTTGAAGAAAATGTAGCATTGCCACTTAAAAATATGAAGCTCGGGGGAGATGAGAAAAAGAAAAGAATTGACGAGGCTTTGGAAAAAGTTAATATCAAAGCACTCAAAAAGAAAAAGGTTACTAAAATATCAGGTGGTGAACAACAAAGAACTGCAATAGCACGAGCTATGGTAACGGGAAATCCATTAATTTTGGGTGACGAGCCGACAGGTGCTCTTGATAAGAAAAATGGTCAGGAATTGATGAACTATTTTGACCAAATGCATCGAGAGGGTAAAACAATTATAATGGTTACACATGATTTAGAAGTGGCCGCAAGAGCTGAACGCATAATTGAGATTTCGGATGGTCGGATAATAAGTGAACGATGAAAAAGCGAGACTGATTTTTCAAATGGAATGGATAAAATCACAAGAACTACCTGGCATGGACGGAAAAAAGCTCTGATAGAAAAATATGTAACACTTTTCAGCATCAGTAGGAGGCTGGACTCCTACTGATGGACCACAAAGTGGCTTTTAGGTTATGAGCAAGTAGGGAAGCGGACCTGGAATATCTGGAATATCCGCTTTAATTGCGTTCTATCACACATCTGTGCTTCTTAGCATCGGCTCCATCTTTTTCATAGCTGATTCCAACAAGCAGAATCTCACCATTATAGCCATCAAGTGCTTTAATGTATTTATTATTTTTTATCTGGTCAATTGCAGTCTCAACCTTCTTATTCCACTTGAGTTCTACAATCATAGCAGGCTTCTCTACTCCTGGCTTTGGTACAAAAACCATATCAGCAAATCCATATCCCGAAGGAAGCTCACGAATGATTGTATAATCTTTTCTTGCAGTATAGTAAGCGAGGGCAATACAGCTGGCTAAAGAATTTTCATCATTGTACTTTAAAATACTGGTATTTTCTGCGTGGCACTCATCAATTAACTCAGCTACTTCCATCTCAGCACCTGCGAGGGTAAGCTTAAGCAGTCTCTCGGAATTATCTACTGCCTTTATAACTTCATCCCAGCCGGTATCCTCTAATGTATCCTCAAAGCACATCCTTACTTCCTTATTTGGAATATATGATTCTTCGGTTTCTGTATCATATGCAAGATATCCCAGATGAATCAGTGCTGTTAGAACATCATCTTTACGCTTGAAGCTAACCATATCATTTTCAAAAGTCCTAATCCTGACTTTAATTCGATTCCCGGCCAAAACTGAAACAATGGCATCACGAAGACCATCAAAGTTCATGGTGATATAGGTGGCGAGAGAATTGTATGCTACAGTTTGAGACCAGTAATTATTGCATTTATGACTAAGCATCGCTCTAACTACAGAGTTTGGACCACATATATGCTCGGCACCCTCAAAGCTGTAGCCATCGTACCACTCCATTACCTTGTTATAGTCCATATCATACTTATCACAAAGTGCCTTAACCTCATCTTCCGTAAAACCGATATACTTTGCTAAAGGCTCCGGACTGGTCATGGTATATTCATAAAAATTATTGAGGGCTGATTCACTATTGTACTTTTTAATTGGAAGAATTCCAGTA
>CAZVBH010000136.1:0-4862 GCA_964625275.1 uncultured Lachnoclostridium sp. | reverse complement strand
ATAGTATCACTCTGAAGCATTTCTACACTTTCACTAAGCTCAGTAGATAAATCCTTCCATGAATCAGCTGTATAATCACTTTCATTTAATGTTTGTCCCTGTTTTACTAAGGCGTCAAGCTCAGATGTATCAACTTCTTCATCCTCTTCAGAAGCAACAATATTGTCTGCTGTTGCAACGAATTGAACTGTATAATCCTCATATCCCATTGCGCATACTGTTATTGTCCAATATCCTGTTCCATCAGTGCCTTTTGGAAGCTGGCATCTAAGAGAATCGGTAAGACCAAGTTGAATGCCCATTGACTTGTGCATCCAGTTATCTGCAGCAAATTTGGTACCATAGGATTGTAACGACTTGGTGTATGTTGAATCATTGCCATAGTAAGTCCAAACAACAGCGTACATATTTGATCCTAAATCTCCATATGCATCACCGGTTAAATCCACTCTAAGGAACTCTCCATATGATCCACTAGCTTCTTTGACTTCAACATCTATCTTACTTGAGTCTACTTTCTTCTGCTCAGTATTCAAAATTCCTGAGCCGGTACCTATTGTACGAGCAGAAAATGAGAAGCTGCCATCACTATTTTTTGTAGCTGTCTTAAGACCATTTGTATTTTCATCAACTGCTGCTGTTAGTGAATAAGAATTCAGCTTCTGTTCTGTATATCCACCGGCAATTGTATTTCCGTCAAGTGCTACCATATACTGTTTGCAGAAATCTTCCAAATCAGAAGTTTCCACCTTAACAGGAACATATTTAATGCCTGTCACTTCATAATGATCCATAGTTGAAGTAGTTCCATCACCAAGTGTAAGTGTTGTCACTCCTGTTGCCCTGTCTGAAGCTTTTTTTAATGTTGTACCATCTGTAAGCACTGCATTATCACTATCGGTCCAATATGATACTGTATAAGTATTGCCATCAGTATCATAAATTACTGCCACACTCTGAAAACTGCCTCTGTGCAGACCATGATTTGCAGTAGCTCTGGAGACCACATCGTAGGCACCTTTATCTGTTTCTCCCTTTGTATCCAGTTCTGTGGAAGAATTTGTATTGCCTGCTTCGTAAACATTTTCCGAAGCCCAATATTCTTCCCAAGTAAGAGCGGCGTAAAGATAAGTATATTCAGCGGATTCAACCTTATCTGAAGGCGTAGTGACAAGCATCACTTCTTCCTGGTTGTTGTTATCAAAGCTGGTATACGTTTCTCCATAGGTCTGTGCCTGTGCTAAATTTAATACCATGGTAAGTCCCAACATTGCTGAGATTACCTTTTTTCGATTTTTCATATAATTTTGCTCCTTTCATGCTTACCGATGTAAGTTAGAATTAACTAACCTTGTAGCATTTAATTAGGAGAAACTAACTGCGTGTTCAAAAAATAATGGAGGGTGCTCTCCATTATTTTGTTAGTCTCTCCTAACCTTCTAGATTCCATTATATACATATCTATTGAATTGTCAAGCCATAAATACTATTTTTTTATATCAGACAAGATAGCCGACTCCTTGTCCGATATATATCTGGTCGATAATGTTATATAACGCATTGACCACCATAGAAATAAGATAGTGTCAAATAACTTATGAAAAAAACAGAGCTAAATAAAAAAGGCTCAAATGAACCTTAAAATTTAAATATTTATTACTAATATGCTCATAAATATTCCTTTCTGATTTCTATTTCCCAAAATAGAGATTTTTTCAATTTTGGGAAGTAGACACTTTTTTCAAGCACAGTTCTTTCGTGGACTGTGTTTTTTATTCCCCACACTCAGGTGCAATACACCTGTCGTCCACCTCATCATACTCCCAATCGTAATCGTCAAATAAAATGTCTGACGGCTAACCTTGAGACAAGTTCTAAAAAAATTTTGAAGACAGCAGCGATAAAATCAGTTACTACCCAACTACTTTACCAAAAATTTTGAAGGTATTATTTTCTGAAACCGGTATAGGCTTATAATTTTTATTGAGAGAGTTAAGATAAAGTCCATTTTTATCATCTCCTAATTTTTTACAATATGCATTACCATCCAGATAAAAAATTCCAATTTCTCCATTAAGAAGTGATTCCTGTCTTTTTACCCAAACTATCTGTCCATTAATAAATTGTGGCTCCATACTGTCACCACTAATGCGAATTCCAAAGTCAGCATCTGAAGGGACCTCTTCGCCTACTTCAAGCTCAGTAAAGCTTTCATCATCCAAAAAATTACCTGTTCCGGCAGAAGCTGAAACATCAAAAAGTCTGATTTTTCTTGTAAGTGGAACTACAGCTGATTTTTCTGAGACATATTTGCCCGAGCCTACAAGGAGTGAAATGTATTCCAATGCCTTACTTTGACCTTCTTCATTCAATTCTGATAAAGGATTGGCAGGATTTGAGCCATAATATTCGCTGTATAAATCAGTGATTTCAAGAGTTTTACACAAAGCCATAAGCATTGATGAGGTTGGCTCAGCAAAATTTTTCTCCCAATTAGATACAGAAGTATTGCTTGTATTGTATCCGATATTGCAAAGTTTCGCAGCAAGTTCTTTTTGGGAAAGCCTCTTTTTCTTTCTATATTTAGCAATTATTTCTCCTAAGGAATTCATAACAAAGCCTCATTTCTATATATTTTCCTATATACAGAATAACCTATAAGCTTCCCAAAGTCAAGCATGAATTCAATTTGCTCAAATATTTAAACTAGCAATACCTCTTGAAATACAATTAAATTGGAGTTATACTGTACTACATACACCTACATACACCACATGCACCACTCACCTGTATGCACCTATGCAATATGCAAGGCATGTATGATTTTAACTTTTCAACCCACTCGTATGCAAAACATAGACAAAGCAGAAAGGAGGTCATTCTAATGAGCGACAGAGTTATTCTTCACAGCGATTGTAATTGTTTTTATGCAAGCGTAGAGCTGCTCCATCACCCTGAATTAAAAGGCAGACCTGTAGCTGTTGGTGGAGATCCCGAGAGTAGACATGGGATTATTCTAACAGCGGATTATACAGCAAAGAAATATGGTGTTAAGACTGGTATGGCATTATGGCAGGCAAAGCAGCTTTGCCCGAATATAACCTTTTTACCACCACGAATGGATTTATATCTAAGATTTTCACGTATGGCGCAAGAAATTTATGCAGATTATACTGATTTAAGAGAGCCTTTCGGATGTGATGAAAGCTGGCTTGATGTCACTTCAAGTGCGTCACTCAAGGGTGATGGTGAGCTTATTGCAAAAGAAATAAGTAATCGTATAAAGGCTGAGCTTGGCATAACTGTCAGTATAGGTGTGTCTTTCAATAAAATTTTTGCAAAGCTTGGTTCTGATTATAAGAAACCGGATGCCATCACTACGATGTACAGAAGTGAAATTGAAAATAAGGTCTGGCCACTTCCTGTATCAGATTTACTTTATGTCGGAAGAAGCACATATAAGAAATTATTATCCATCGGCATAAAAACCATTGGCGATTTAGCAAGGATGGATGAAAAAATTTTAGTTTCATTTTTAGGAAAGATGGGAAGTGTCCTTTGGTGCTTTGCAAATGGTTATGATACTTCTCCTGTAAGGAAAGAAAACACTCATGCAGCTATTAAGTCTATTGGCAACAGCACCACTACTCCAAGGGACTTAATCACAAATGAGGATGTAAAAATCATTCTTTTTGTTTTGGCTGAAAGTGTAGCTGCAAGACTTCGTGAAAATGGATTTCGTTGCCGAACAGTTGAAATAAGTATCAGAGATAATGAGCTTTATTCTTTTACAAGAAGCTGTAAGGTTGAAAATGCGACGAATATTACAGAGGAACTTGCTTCGACAGCTTATAAGCTATTTCAGGCAAATTATAACTGGCAAAGGCCTATTCGCAGTATAGGAATCCGCGGTGTTGATCTTGTAAACGATTTTTATTATGAACAGCTTAATCTGTTTACTGATGCTTCCATGAGAGAAAAACAAATGAAGGCTGATGAAGCTGTGGATGAAATACGCAGACGATTTGGATTTTACAGTATACAGCGTGGCCTTATGTACAAAGACAAATTACTGTCAGAGGTCAATGCAAAAGAAGATCATATTGTTCATCCGGTTGCATATTTTGGTTAATGCCACTTTCAAAGATTCTCCAACATCAGAACCCGCTGATGATGGAGAATTTTTATTTATGGTATAAATCTGATAACCAGCTTTTCCATTAATCCGGAAATAGGGAAAATTAAAATTGTACACAATATATTAAATACAGTATGTGCCAGGGCAATTCCAAAAAGAGAAGCCGGTAAATCTAAAAATACAGGACTAGCTATCTTTTCAACAAGATAAAATACGGTCAACCAGGTTATTGTTCCAATAACATTGAACAGTAAATGAACCATTGCTGCCCTTTTCGCATTTTTTCCTGTTCCAACTGAGGAAAGCATAGCTGTTACACAGGTACCTATGTTTTGTCCCATAATAATCGGAATTGCTGCTCCATAAGACACTTTGCCAGTAACTGCCAAAGCCTGCAGGATTCCTACGGAGGCTGAGCTTGACTGTATTATTGCTGTAAGAATTGCACCCGCAATGACCCCAAAAATTGGATGCTTAAACAGTATAAATAGATTTTGAAAGCCCTCCAATTCACGCAAGCCTGATACGGAGGTTGACATAGTTTCCATTCCAAACATCAAAGTAGCAAAGCCGAGTAAAATCAAACCGGTATCTTTCTTCTTTTCGCTTTTACAAAACATATATAGAATGATTCCAACAAATGCCAAAACAGGTGTAAATGAAGCCGGTTTCAAAAGCTTTACAAAAAAATCACTGCTTTCAATTCCTGCAAGACTTAAAATCC
>CAZVBH010000135.1:0-4873 GCA_964625275.1 uncultured Lachnoclostridium sp. | reverse complement strand
TATATTTTTTAGACTCGGGATTGCTTATTGAACAAAATTAAACTGTGTGATACAATCAAAAGAACGTCAAAATTTTTTTGAGCTAAAAAGGATGATATAATTGAAAAACTATAATATAAATGATAAAGAGCTTCCTATTGGCTTCATGGATTCCGGTCTTGGTGGAATCAGTGTCCTAAAGGAGGCTGTTAAGATAATGCCAGGTGAGGATTTCCTGTATTATGGTGATTCTGCCAACGCACCTTATGGAGAAAAGGACAGGGAAACAATAAGACAACTGACCTTTAGCGTAGTTGAAAAATTACTGGAAAGAGGAATAAAGGGCTTGGCAGTTGCCTGCAATACTGCGACGAGTGCAGCAGTTGCAACACTGCGGGAAATGTATCCTGAGCTTCCACTTGTCGGAATAGAGCCTGCAATAAAGCCTGCTGTAAAGGCAAATCATGGTGGGAAGATTTTGGTCATGGCAACGCCGATGACAATAGCACAGGAAAAATTTCAAAAGCTTTTAAAACAGTACATAGCAGAGTGCGAAAATGAAGATACTATCATTCCAATTTCGTGTCCGGGAATGATGGAGTTGGTTGAACATGACAATCTTGAAGGAAGTCTTGTTTGCAAATATTTAAATGAGCATTTAAAGCCATATCTTACCGAAGATGTGGAAACAATTGTTTTAGGATGTACTCATTATCCATTTTTAAGGCCTTATCTTCACAAATTTTTAGGTGCTGCTTCTAAAATACAAATTATCGATGGCAGCAGAGGGACTGCCCTTGAGCTTAAAAGAAGGCTGGGCGAAAAAAATATGCTGAAGGCCTGCGAAAAGGCAGGTACCATTACCTTCATTAATTCTTCGGATGATCCGGAGATGCTTCCTTTGTGTCGAAAGCTTTTTGAAATGCCAATTGAATAGATAAGAAAATATCAAGGGAGATTATTCATGCTTTTATTCTTAAAGGTGCTTTTTACTGAATTTATAGCAGAAATGGGAGACAAGACTCAGCTGATGCTGGTTGCGATGACCTCTAAATACAAATTGAAGGATATTATTTTAGGTACGGGAATTGCCATCCTTATTTTGAACGGACTTGCGGTTCTAGCGGGAGGCTTAGTGAGTACCTTGATTCCAACCTGGCTGATAAGACTGGTTGCGGCAGCGGCTTTTCTTTATTTTGCCTTGACCTCACTGATTGGTGATGATGAAGAAGAAGAGGAAGCAGCAGATGGTGGAAAATTTAAATTTGCTCCACTTGCAGTAGCAGCCACTTTTTTCGTTGCAGAGTTAGGCGACAAGACACAGCTTACAGCCATTACCTTCGGAGCAAACGAAGGACTCGATAAGGCTTTAATAGTATGGCTTGGCTGCTCAGTCGGACTTTTCGCAGCAGATATTTTAGGCATGCTTATCGGTTATCTTTTAAAAAGCAAAATGCCCGAAGGACTTCTTGGCAAACTCGCCTTCGTTATTTTCGCAATTTTTGGAATCATTACACTACGCCAGGGTTTGATTTTACTCTTAGGCAGTGACCACGTGGCAGTAATGCCCGTAACGATAGCCGTAACAGCAGTTTTTATCTGTGCCTGTGTATTTGTTGTGCTGAAAAAACACAAAAAAGTCCCCTAATGGGGACTTTTTATTAACAAGTTTCTAAAAACTGATTTATGAATTTGATTTATACTCTTGCAACATCATTTACATTGTAGCTTCTTTCAGCAAGATTGTCTAAATGACGATTTCTGAAATAAACGCAAAGGTTACAGCTTACAATAACAAGATTTAAAATATAAACAACAAGTACGAAGTTTGTCTGACCATTTAAAATCTTAGCAATAATTCCTGCAATATATCCTGTGATAATTAAAAGAATGAATGGAAGACTTGTACTTTTTGCTGTACGAGCCTTATAAGCCTTGATTACATTGATAGGCCATGAAAAACCAAAACATACTAACATAACAATTTCAAATACTGAACTCATTTTCTTACTCCTTTAAATTAAACATTTTCTAATCTTTAATCTATTCTAAGATTAACTCACATAATTGTATGGTATTTAAACCAAAAAGCCTTTTGTGACTAAAGTAGCCTAAATAAAGAATACTAATTCAGACTCTTTTTAAAAGCCAAATATTAACAGCTAAAAATTAGCTGAAATAAAGAATCGCATTTTTTGCAATATCCTCATAGCTGAGATTCTTGTCATAGAAGAATTTCTTCATACTGCGGAAGAGAAGAATACTATATTCATTCTGATCCATATCAGAAGTTTTCTCAGGAATCTCAAGATATTCACAGCCAAATTCCCTCGCAAGTGCATGCAGATGTGAATTAAAAGCTTCGGCATCAACGGTTCTTAATGCAATACTGCTGATGACAATTCTTGATTTTGAAAAACAGGTATGAAGCTTATAAAGCATCCATCTGTACTGCTCTGTAACAGCTTCAATATCAACACCCTCAGTTGCAATTTCATTTTCACCGAGATTTACGATTATGGTATCTGCATTTAGATTTGAAAGAACCTCAGGAAGAAGCTCCGTAGCTTCAGGAATTGTAAGCTTAGCAAAGCTACGATTGTAAACTCTCTGACTCATTCCAAAATCCTGTGCAAGCTCATAAATAGGCAGGGCTTCAAAAGTATCTGCACCAAAAAGAACTGTACCTTGGCCTTTCGCAAATTGGTTTAGAAATGCATATTTTTTCTTAGCGACATTCATTAAAAAGCCTTCTTTCTATATGGTCTTTAGATATGCTGCCTTAGGTGATGGCAGCATATACAGACCATTGGTTTGTTAAGTCTCTTTCATTATATGCTCATGCAATCAAAATGTATAATATATAAATACACACAAAATAATAACTTTAAAGTTATCTAAAATGGCATATTTATAAAATATATAAAATTGATATTTTAAATTTATAAGATATATGTTATGATTATGCTACGAGTAAAAAACTATTTGTTTAATCAAAGCGGATATTCCTGGTCCGCTTCGCTACTTGCTCATAACCTTAAAGCCACTTCAGATAAGGTTAAGTAACAGTAAGATTAAGTAACAGTAAGATTAAGTAACAGTAACAATTGAAAACCTTTATAGTGAAGCTATTACGTATTAAAACTGTTTGAAAGTAAAGCTTTTGATAATCAGATTTTGCTTTCTATAATAAAATCTTACTGAGCTTCAATATAATTTATCGGACATTATAAGTCTGGAAATGGAGATTATAAATGGAATTACTTCAGTTACAATATTTTTATGAGCTTGCACGTACTCAGCATGTAACAAAAACTGCAGAAGCTCTGCATATAGCTCAGCCTGCACTCACTCAGACTATTCATCGTCTGGAAAAGGAGCTCTCAGTTAAGCTTTTTAAGAAGAATGGCAGAAATATTGTTCTTACGGAAGCAGGAGAGTATTTAAAGGAAAAGCTTGAACCTGTGCTAAAAACACTTTCTGATTTGCCTGATGAACTACAAAATCTGAGTGCAGAAAGGCAAAAGCTGATAAAGGTAAATGTTTTGGCAGCCTCTAACCTAGTTACCGGAGCCATTATAGAGTTTCAGAAGGAATATGGTGGAATAAATTTCCAGATAGTCCAAAATACTGAAGCTGAGCAGGCTGATGTTACTATTTTCACCAGAGAGTTTTTCATGCAGCCGGAACACAAAAAGCATCAGACATATATCTTTACCGAAAAGATATTCTTAGCTGTTCCAAAGTCCTCAGAAATCGCAGGAAGAGAATCAATTTCACTAAAAGAAGTGGCAGGTAAAGGCTTTATTGCACTCGCAGGCTCCAGAGGACTTAGAACCATTTGCGACAGATTCTGTATGCATGCAGGCTTTAAGCCAAACATCGTCTTTGAAAGCGACAGCCCTGCGGCAGTTATAAACATGATAAGTGCGAGCCTTGGCGTAGGCTTTTGGCCACAGTATTCCTGGGGAAGACCTGATGAAGAAAAAATAGCACTGATACCAATAGACGAGCCACCCTGCCAGCGTGACATAGTAGTCAGGATGAGCGATGAAGCAGGCTCAGAGTCAGTAATGAAATTTTACATGTTCTTGGCTCACTATTTTGAAAGCATAAAGTCATAATTATTAAGAAAGCTAAATTAAGAGGAGGTTGGCTTCTTATATCACTTACTAAGAAATGTCAGAATGTTTTTATCATAATGACAAGAAAGTGTATTGAGAAAATAAATCTATGGATAAATTAAATACGTTAGTTAATACAGTCATCTTTGACATGGACGGAACAATAATAGATACAGAAAAATACTTTAGAATAGCCTGGCCGAAGGCCTTAAAGCATTTTGGCTATGAGCTTACGGATTCTCAGGCCTTGGAGCTGAGATCACTTGGCAGACCATTTGCAATAGACCATTTCAAGCACCTTTTTGGTGAGGACTTTGATTATTATAAGGTAAGAGATTACCGTAAAGAGCTTATGGAAGAGCTGCTTGCAGAAAATGGAATTGAAATCAAACCGGGAACCGAAGAGCTCCTCAAATATCTGAAGGCAGCCGGCTACCAGACAGCAATTGCAACTGCAAGCGACCTGGAAAGAACGAATCGCTATCTAAGACAGGTAGGACTGATTGACTATTTTGACCGCCTGATTTCAGCAGCAATGGTAGAAAAAGGAAAGCCCGCACCGGACATCTATCTTTATGCCTGCAGCGAGCTTGGAAGAAAAACGGAAGAATGTATAGCCATCGAAGATTCACCGAATGGAGTAAAGAGTGCCTACGCAGCAGGCTGCAAGGTCGTAATGGTGCCTGACCAGACGGAGCCGGATGAAGAGCTTATGAAATTAATAGATATAAAGATTAATAGACTTGATGAATTAAAGGCTTATTTATAAA
>CAZVBH010000134.1:0-4990 GCA_964625275.1 uncultured Lachnoclostridium sp. | reverse complement strand
AGATTTCAAAGCTTCATCAGAGACTTGAAACAACAATCATCTACGTAACTCACGATCAGACAGAGGCTATGACACTCGGTACAAGAATCGTAGTTATGAAGGATGGTGTTATCCAGCAGGTTGATACACCACAGCACTTATATGACAGACCAAACAACCTCTTCGTTGCAGGTTTCATGGGATCACCACAGATGAACTTCATCGATTGTACAGTTAATGTAAAGGGCAGTGATGTTTATCTTCAGTTCACAAATAGTGAAATCTCAATCAAGATTCCTGAAGCAAGAGCTAAGAAGCTTATTGATGGTGGATATGATGAGAAGGAAGTTGTACTTGGTATCCGTCCTGAGGATGTTAAGGATGACGAAGCTTTCATCGCTACTTCTCCTGACAGCTCATTCGATGCAGCTATCAAAGTTTACGAATTACTTGGTGCAGAAGTATTCTTATACTTCACAGTTGATGATCATGATATCACAGCAAGAGTTAGCCCACGTACAACAGCTAGACCTGGTGATACAATCAGAGTTGCTCTTGACCTTACAAAGATGCATATCTTCGACAAAGATACAGAGCAGATTATTACTCACTAATAATTCATACGCAGACTTATTTGTCAGATTGTCACCTGATGATAATCCTTTGGCAAATAGCTATGTGACTATAATTCAAAAATTTAGGGATACACCAAAAGGTGTATCCCTTTTTTACGCCCTCTTTATTAACAAAATTTTAAAGTTTTGTGTATTCGATTAAAACATCTTGTTTTTTAAGTTCATAAATGTTAGAATAAGTTTTAGAAATTGTAATTGATTAATTTTTATCTTTGATACTAAGCTATATTATAAAAAAATTAGAAACCCTTACAAAAAATGTTGCATACATATTACAAAAATGTTACAATGTTAATGAAAATGGGTTTACGAATTGGAGGTATTTATGATCTCAAATCAGATCTTGCAAAATACAGTTGATGGAATGAAAAATATTACACGAGTAGACTTGTGTGTAATGGATACAGATGGAAAGTCTCTCGCTTCAACCATTCCAAATCCGGAAAGCTACGAAACAGCAGTTTATACTTTCGCAGAGTCACCTGCTGAAAGCCAGGTTATTCAAGGCTTCCAGTTCTTCAAGGTATATGATGATCATCAGCTAGAGTATATTCTTCTTGCAAAGGGTGATACTGAAGATGTTTATATGGTTGGCAAAATGGTAACCTTTCAGATTCAGGGCTTACTTGTAGCTTACAAAGAGCGTTTTGACAAAGATAACTTTATTAAGAGTCTCCTTCTTGATAATCTTCTTTTAGTAGATATCTACAACAGAGCTAAGAAGCTCCATATTGAAACAGAAGCAAGAAGAGTAGTTTATCTTATTGAAACAAAGTCGGAAAAAGATATTAGTGCACTTGAAATTGTGCGTTCTCTCTTTGCCGGAAAGTCAAGAGATTTTATTACGGCTGTTGATGAAAAAAATATTATCGTAGTTAAGGAAGTCAGAAAGAACGAAACTTATAATGAAATAATGGCTACAGCTAAGATGATTTTAGACATGCTCAATACTGAAGCTATGTCTAAGGTACGTGTTGCCTACGGTACAATTGTAAGCGAAATTAAAGATATTTCACGTTCTTATAAAGAAGCAAAGATGGCAATGGATGTCGGAAAGATTTTCTATGAAGACAGAAGAGTTGTTGCCTATAATAATCTTGGAATCGGAAGATTGATTTACCAGCTTCCAATGTCTTTATGTAAGATGTTCATAAAAGAAATATTTGATGGAAAGACTCTTGAAGATTTTGATGAAGAGACAATTACTACAATCAATAAATTCTTTGAGAACAGCCTGAATGTATCGGAGACTTCACGTCAGCTTTATATTCACAGAAATACACTTGTATACAGACTGGACAAGCTTCAGAAGGCTACAAATCTAGACTTGCGTGTATTTGAGGATGCGATTACCTTTAAAATCGCGCTTATGGTAGTTAAATACATGAAATATATCGAAAATATTGACAATTAGCCTTCATTTTGGCACATTTAGTGGGATTGGTGTGCCCTTTAGTAGCAAATAGTAATTTGGAGGAAACTTTAATGTCTAAAAAAGACAAGAAGTATATTGCTTCAGAAAACGTAGAGGTTCCTATTATTGTAATGGAAAATGTTTCTAAGGCTTATGATGAGGCTTCAGAAACTCATGCTCTCGAAAATGTAAGCTTTCATATAAATAAAGGTGAATTTGTATTTATAGTTGGACCTAGTGGTTCAGGTAAATCCACCTTGATAAAGTTAATAATGAATGAAATAAGTCCTTCTGAAGGAAAAATCTATTTCATGGGTAAGGACTTAACAAAAATGAAAAATAAAGACCTCTGTAAGATGCGCAGACAGGTCGGAATAGTTTTCCAGGATTTCAGACTTTTACCTGACAGAAATGTCTACGAAAATGTAGCCTTTGCTCAGGAGGTTATCCAGGCTCCTAAAAGAGAAACTCCTAAAGAGGTTTCAAAAATGCTCACACTGGTAGGCTTATCGCACAAATTTAAAAGCAAGCCTAATGAGATGTCCGGTGGCGAGCAGCAGCGTGTTGCGCTTGCCAGAGCCTTAGTAAATAATCCAATGGTACTTTTGGCTGACGAGCCTACTGGAAATCTTGATCCACAAAATTCCTGGGAAATTATGAATCTCCTTTTGGAAATCAATATTAGAGGAACTACTGTAGTCGTAGTAACCCATAATCGTGAAATTGTAGATCAAATGCAAAAGCGAGTAATTATGCTTCAGCAAGGTAATATTGTTGAAGATAAGAGGGGAGGCTATGACATTGGAGAAGATAGTTAATGGCTTTTTCTATAGCCTCGCTCAGGGTATTAAAAATATTCAGCGTAACAAGCTCTTTTCAATAGCTTCCATGGCTACAATGGGTGCATGTATTTTCCTTTTTGGTATCTTATACTTTATACTTATAAATGTACAGTATATTATTGAAGAGGCTGAATCAAATGTAGGTATTTCAGTATTCTTTGATGAAGGAATCACAGATGATGAAATACTTGAAATTGGCGCAGAAATTCAGGAGGTCGATGGTGTAACCAGCATAACCTATCTTTCCTCAGATGATACTTGGGAATACTATAAAGAAGAATATCTTAATGATGATTTGGCATCGACCTTTGGAGATGATAATCCATTGGAAAATTCCATGTCCTATACAGTTTACTTTGATGATGTAAGTAAGCAGACAAGTGCTGTCAAAGAAATTGCAAAAATTGATGGCGTCAGAAAAGTAAATGATTCACAAAGTGTTGTAACTACACTTTCTAAAATCAACAAAGCATTAAGTATTGGTACTGTTGTAATTGTTGCCATACTTCTTGCAATAGCAACCTTCCTTATCAGTACTACAGTTACAATGGGTGTAACCGTAAGAAAAAGAGAAATCTCAATCATGCATCTCATTGGTGCAACTGATTTATTCATAAGAGGTCCGTTCCTCGTAGAAGGTATGCTTATTGGTCTGATGGGTGCATGTGTACCACTTTCAATATTATATGCAGTTTACTATAAGGTAATTGCAGCAGTAGCAACCAAATTTAGTGGCGTTTTTATGTCAATGAACTTTGTAAAGGTTGAAGAGGTTTTCAGCGTCATTACTCCGGTTTCACTTGCAATGGGACTTGGAATTGGTCTTTTAGGAAGCTCCTTAACCCTATCAAAGCAGCTTAAGGCAATAAAGTCATTATAAGTAATTTTTTTGGAGGCAATCAGATGTTAAATAAAAAGCTTAAATGTGCAATTGCAGCAGCCATGGTCGGCTGTGTCAGTCTGCCATTTATCTATGCTTATAAACAGGCAACGGCATTGGCCTCGGTCCAGTTAAGCAGTGGCATCAAAATTTACAATGATCAATACGATGATGCAATTGCAGCAGCTGAGGCGGTAAAGTCAGAATATGAGCAAAAGGCTTCTGACATACAGGAACAGATTAATACTCTTTCTACAGAGTATGACAGCATACTTGCTTATATTCAAGAGCTTGATATAAAGCAAAACGATTTAGCAGCTCAGATTACTCAGATTACCGGTAAGGTTGAAGAGTTGACTGAGGAAAAAGAAGATACAGAAAAAAAGCTCGCTGAAGCGGAAGCTAAAAAAGAAGAGCAATATGAAAAAATGAGCGCCAGAATCCAGTCCGTCTATGAAAATGGTGAGACTACTTATTTAGATATTCTGTTAAGCTCAGGAAGTATTTTTGAAATCTTAAACAGATATGAATATGTTTCTGAAATTTCAGAATATGATGATAAGCTTTTCTCTGATTACACAGAGACCGTAGCCCAGGTTAAGATGTATAATGAAAGACTTGAGGCTCAGCTTGCATCTCTTCAAGAGGTTCAGGATACTTATGATACAGCAATGGAATATTCAGAAGAGCTCGAGGATGCCAAAAATCAGGCACTTCAGGAATGTGCTGATAAGCTTGGTGTTTCAAAAGAGCTTTATACAGAATATCTTGTTGAAATTGAAACTCAGAATATGACTATTGAGCAGGCAAAGGATGCTCAGGCAGCAGCTGCTAAGGCAGCGGCAGAAGAAGCAGCGAGAATTGCAGCAGCTCAGGCAGCAGCTCAGGCGAAGCTTACCAGCACAGGCTCAACCACAGTTTCAAGTGTTACACTTTCTAACGTATCTGATCTTGGTGGTATGATTTGGCCATTACCTGGTTATAGCTCAATTTCTTCAAGCTTTGGACCAAGAACCAGTCCAACAGCAGGAGCAAGCTCTTATCATAAAGGAATTGATATTCCTGCTCCGGTAGGAACTCCTATTGTTGCAGCAATTGCAGGAACTGTAATTACTTCAACCTATGGAAGCTCAGAAGGCAATTATGTTCAGATTGATCATGGCAACGGAGTAGTAACACAATATATGCATTGCTCATCACTTGCTGTTTCCGTTGGTCAGACTGTTCAGCAGGGTCAGGT
>CAZVBH010000133.1:0-5150 GCA_964625275.1 uncultured Lachnoclostridium sp. | reverse complement strand
GCTACTTGCTCATAACCTTAAAGCCACTTCGTGGTTAAGGTTAAAAATTCTGTATAAAAGCCGTCTAAATGCCATTAAATATATTCATGGCAACGTCAGCGCCTTCACTTATCATGACTGTAACAGCTCTGGCTGCATTATCTATTCCCGTCTGAACTGCATCCCGGTCTGCTTTATCAAAGTGTCCGAGTACCCAGTCTGCGAGGTCATATTTTTCCGGCTTCTCTCCAACTCCCGCACGCACTCTTGGGAAATTCTCGGTACCCAGATGCGCTATTATGCTCTTCATGCCATTATGGCCACCCGCACTGCCTTTTTTGCGAACGCGAATGTGGCCCGGTTCCAAGCAAATGTCGTCATAACAGACGATAACATCCTCGGGCTTTATGCCATAATAGGCTGCAACAGGACCTACGGATTCTCCACTGTTATTCATAAAGGTCAGCGGCTTTAAAAGAATGACCTTTTCACCCATGCACATGCCTTTGCCTACTAAGCCCTTGTGTTCCTTGGTCTTTACGTCTATTCCAAGTCTGTCTGCAAGCTCATCAATTATTTCAAAGCCCATGTTGTGTCTTGTTTTTTTATATTTATCTCCCGGATTTCCAAGTCCGACTATAAGCTTCATTTAATATCCTCTTTTTTTGCCAATTTATGAGTAGCTTAGATGTTACTCACTATATACCTCGCGTGCAATATTGCAGGTTTCAAGTGCATCCTTTGCATAATAATCTGCTCCAATTTCCTGAGCATATTCTGGTGTGAGTACTGCTCCTCCGACTACTGTTTTACAGTTAAGACCTGCTTCCTTAAGCTGCTCTACGGTTTCCTTCATGCTTACAAGGGTTGTCGTCATAAGTGCACTAAGTCCTACAAGCCTTACATCCTCTTTCTTGGCTGCTTCAACTACTTTTTCAGGTGGTACATCCTTTCCAAGGTCAATAACCGTAAAACCATAATTCTCTAAAAGAACCTTTACAAGGTTTTTGCCAATGTCATGAATATCACCTTTTACGGTTGCAAGCACAACCTTACCCTGGTCTACCTGCTCGGAACCGCTCTTTGCGAGATGTGTCTTTATTGTTTCACTTGAGGCCTGTACTACGGACGCTGAGAGTATGAGCTGAGGGAGGAAGAGTGTTCCCTTTTCAAACTTACTTCCTATAAAATCAAGTGCAGGTATCAGAACCTCATTGACTATTTCCAAAGCCTCTCCTTTTTTAAGGCAGTCAGAGGTGAGTACGACACCCTCATCCTTAAGCCCCTTTACTACAGCTCTAAAGAGTGCTTCGCCCTCCTTGCCAAAGGCCGCCTTTGCGCGTTCTTCCCAGACGTTGCCTTCTTTTGAAGCATTCCCTGAGGATTCCTCAGTAACGTCTGCCAAATCGCCTGAGGCCAGACTTCTAAGTTTTGCAACTTCATCCTTTGCTCTTTTAAGCTCGGGGACATATTCGCCGTAGGCCTCTATATATTCTGTTGAATTTTTATCATAATTACCTAAAAGTCTGAAGCTTCTTACTGCACCCATTATTGGTTCTATGTTCGGATTTATGATTGGGAGAGTAAGTCCATAGCAAAGTGCCATCGTTAAGAAGGTTGTTGTAACCTGCTCTCTGAAAGGAAGTCCGAAGGAAATATTTGAAACTCCCAAAACCGTCTTTAATCCAAGCTCATGACGAACCCTCTGCATAGCTTCGAGTGTCGCCATTACTGCTTCCTGCTCTGTGCTGGCTGTCATGGTAAGGCAGTCAATAAATACGTTCTTAGGCTTAATTCCTGCCTCTATGGCACTTCTGTAAATTCTTTCTGCAATATAATATCTTGCCTGAGCTGTCTTCTGAATACCTGTTTTATCAAGTGTCAGTCCTACTACCGAGGCTCCATACTTTGCAACAAGTGGGAGTACTGATTTAATTGAGCTTTCATCACCATTTACTGAATTTACAATTGGCTTACCATTATAAATTCTGAGTGCTGCTTCGATAACTGAAGGATTTGAGGAATCAATCTGGAGTGGTACATCTACAACACTCTGAATAGCCTTTATTACCTTTACCATGGTTTCTTTTTCATCTATTCCCGGCACTCCGACATTTACATCGAGAATGTCTGCGCCCGCCTCAACCTGCTGAATTGCCTGATTGAGAACATAATCCATGTCACCCTTCTTAAGTGCTTCCTGAAAACGTTTCTTTCCTGTCGGATTAATTCGCTCACCAATTACGCGTGGCATGTCGAGCACGACAGCCTTTCTGGATGAGCATACTGCGACCTCAGGTTCTTTTCTTTCAACCATCATTTTAGCAAGACCATTCTCTGCTATCTGCTTTCTAAAATTATCAACTGCGATTGCAACCTTCATTATATAATCAGGTGTTGAACCACAGCAGCCACCAACCATTTTTACACCAAGAGGAAGCACTTCACTAATTGCTGCTGCAAATTCGTCCGGAAGAACGTCATACTTTCCTGTAAGCGGATCCGGAAGACCTGCATTAGGTTTAAATACGAGTGGAAGTGTAGTGCTCTCTGAGAGAGTTTTTATTATTGGTGCAAGGGCAGCCGGTCCCAAAGAACAGTTTAAGCCAATTGCATCGACACCAAGTCCTTCAAGTGTGGTCGCCATGCTTACTGCATCTGTTCCTGTGAAGGTTCTTCCCGAGCTTTCAAAGGACATCGTAACAATTACAGGCTTGTCACTATTTTCTTTAGCTGCAAGAACTGCTGCCTTTGCCTCGTAAAGGTCCGTCATAGTTTCAATTACAATGACGTCTGCCTTTGAGCCTGCAATTACCTGTTCCTTAAATATATCATAGGCCTCTTCAAAGCTTAAATCTCCAAGTGGTTCAAGAAGTGCACCTATTGGTCCTATGTCAAGTGCAACATAAGAGGCTCCACTCTTTTTTGCGTTGACAATGGCTGCCTTTATCAGCTCATCGACACTTTTACCGGTGCGTGCCATTTTTTTACGGTTTGCACCGAAGGTATTGGCATAGACAAGGTCTGCACCTGCAGCCACGTAACCTGAATGAATTTTTGTTATCATCTCAGGATTTGTAAGATTTAAAAGCTCAGGTATTCCGCCAAGCTCCATTCCCATTGCCTGAAGCTGAGTTCCCATACCTCCGTCAAGTACTATAAAATCCTTTTTCAGTTTATCTAAAAATTTAATTGCCATGTCATACCTCTTTTATCTAAGCATTAATTTCGTGTGAACGCCGCCCCTGTTTTTCATGGGGCAGCTTGCTCTATCTTATTTATCAAAATAATAATGCAACTTTATTTAGCGTCTTTATTTCTCATGTGACAGCTTGCTCCTGCCTTACATTTGGAGCATACACTTTCATCACCACATTTCTTAGGAATGTAGGTGCTTACCTTGCCATTTAGAACGGCTGAAACCGGCTTCAAGCCAAAAACTGCTGTAATCGACTTTACAGGCACCATCATACCACCCTCGGTCAGACTAATCCCCGCTCTTTTTCCTGCATCAAGAACTCTTAATATCTCAGGCTGAATTTCAAGAGGAAGATCACCATATCCCGGACTGAATCTCATTGTCTGTACATACTCCGGAAGCTGTTCCCTTACATAGAGCTGAATGTTGTCGCAAACCTGATCTACTGCCACGCTGGCACAGGCATCATATACGAGTGCAAGGGGCATATTGCTGACCTGAAGCGAACGTATTCTTGTATCTATGCCTCCGGAAATTGTAGCACACATGACAACTACCTTTTCACAATCATTAAGGAGCTTTGCCATGTCATTTCCTTTAAGTACAAGACTCGTCCCGTCTACAAGTATTCCCTCCTCGGTCTTTTTTACATCCTCTATATCACAGACATATGCCACCTTTGAATCTTTAAGAAGCAGTTCTTCTGCTTCATCAAAAAGCTTTTCCATAACATCATTTACATCTCCGGGCTTCATTCCCATATACCTGGCGGCTGTCTGTCTGTCTATTTTGCCAACTTCAATCATAGTTACTCCTTTTGCCATAATAGATTATTATACTAACTCGGCTGGATTTTTACAAGACAAAAGACTAACAAAAACATCCCCAGGAGAATCTCCTGGGGATGAGTGTTATAAAATCAGTAATTAATTTT
The DNA here is from genome assembly GCA_964625275.1 of uncultured Lachnoclostridium sp. Lineage (GTDB taxonomy): Bacteria > Bacillota > Clostridia > Lachnospirales > Lachnospiraceae > UBA3775. The sequence goes on along the minus strand of CAZVBH010000133.1, from coordinate 1,038 downwards.
ATTTTTATATAAATTCTTATACAATAGTTATAAACAAGTTGTCTCTCTCAGATAAAAATAATGTTTACATAGCACTCTACTTTAAAAACATTACTCAATAACTCCCCAACTGATTTTTTCAATCTTTTTATTACTAAAGCTTAATATCTCCTCTTTTACTCCAATATACTTTTGTTGATAGGAATAGTTGAATTCAAGTGCTGACAATGACGTCTTTATATATTCTTTTATTTCTGCATCAGACATACCGGCTGTATAAAAAAACATAGTCATATTACAAGTTGAAGTATCCGAAACTTCATCTTCTATATTGTAAGCATCAGTATACCAAATCAATCTTTCACATTCTTCACTACCATCAGTCACAACAACATACGGCTGTGAAAGCTTAAGCACGCTTCTTGACTTTGCTGCAAACTTAACATTTATTCTCGTATAATCTTCGTTGCGATTACTTGGGAAAATACTTTCATCAATTTCCTTATCATCTGAAAAGTCATATCCGCCATAATACATCAACAACAAATTGTACTCGCCATCCGGATCATGGCATAAATCAATTTCACTAATAAAAACATCTATAGGTTTAACAAATGTAAATGTTGCTACCAATCCTACCATTACTGCAACAAATGACAATATTATTATAACAATTCTTTTCTTCATCATTTTAAGCTTTCTCAAGTCCAAGCCACTGTCTTACCTGTTCAACCGGAAATTCAAGGAAGTCGGCAATGAACTCTGGAGAGTTCCCTTGCTGATAAAATTTAAACGCATTCTTTTTCTGAGCTTCTTCACGTCCTTTTTCAAGTCCTTTTTCAAGTCCTTGTGCAAGACCTTCTGCACGGCCTTCTTCACGGCCTTCTTCACGTCCTTCTGCACGGCCTTCTGCAAGTTCTTCTTCTATTTCATCTTTCATTAAATCTCTTAATGCATCACACATAGTAGAATCCCTCCTTTTAAAATTTTCGAATGTCTGGCGATTAGCTGAAATACTTACCTCTAATATTGAACTAATATTTTCTCTTTCCCATGGTG
>CAZVBH010000132.1:0-5203 GCA_964625275.1 uncultured Lachnoclostridium sp. | reverse complement strand
ACCAGAAAATATATTCAGATAATGTCTATTACCTGAATAATAGTCTTAAGATTCTTTCAACTCTTTTAGAAAAACACTTCGGCCAGAAAACCGTAATCTTAATAGATGAGTATGATGTACCATTAGACAAGGCTCATCAGTCAGGCTTTTATAGAGAAATGGTAACTCTTATCAGAAATCTTCTCGGTAATGCACTTAAAACCAATGACAGCCTAGCTTTTGCAGTTCTTACAGGCTGTCTTAGAATATCAAAAGAAAGCATTTTTACCGGACTTAATAATCTTGCTGTTCAAACCATAACGGATAAAACACCTGGTGCATATTTTGGTTTTACAGAAAAAGAAGTAGCAGAGATGCTTGCATACTATGATATGGCTGATCAGAGTGATTTAGTTAGAGAATGGTATGATGGTTATAAATTTGGTGCTTCTTATATGTACTGTCCATGGGATGTGATTAATTTTTGTTGTGATTTAAATAATGCCAGAGAAGCTGATTTGAACCATGATACTAATGGTAAATGTGCTAGAGAATTTCTCCTTAAACCTAAGAATTATTGGATTAATACAAGTGCTAATTCATTAATTCGCAGCTTCATAGATATGGCAGACGGGGAAACCAGACAGGCTCTAGAGCAGCTTGTAGCAGGCAAATCAGTTGAAAAACAGATAAATGAGAATCTTACTTATGAAGAACTTTATAATTCCATTGATAACCTTTGGAGTGTTCTCTTTACTACAGGTTATTTAACAGTAGATGACTATCTCCCTGATGGAAGCTTAAAGCTTAGAATCCCTAATAAAGAGATTAGAGAGCTTTATGTCGGGCAGATTCAGGTTTGGTTTAAGGAAAAGACTTATTCAGATAAAATTAATATAGAAGAATTTTCTGATTCAATTATTAATGGAGAGGCTGAAAAGTTAGAAGAAAAGCTTAACTATTATTTAAGACAGACGATTTCAATTAGAGACACAGCTGTAAATGCACGAAAAGAAAATTTTTATCATGGCTTTTTAATTGGGTTGCTTAGATATAATGGTGACTGGAATATCAAATCAAATGCAGAGGCTGGAGACGGCTATGCAGATATCTGCGTGACTGATTTTTATACTCATACAGGAGTTCTGATAGAAATTAAATATGTGGAATTTACCGTAGATAAAAAGTCACGAGTTGAAGCATTTTCAAAGGCATGTGATTTAGCTTTGAATCAGATTGATGAGAAGAATTATGAGGATTATTTCTTTGATGAAGATGTAGACAATATCATTAAAATTGGAATTGCTTTTAATAAGCTTAGATGTAAAGTTAAAGTAATTAAAAATTAATCACCCTTTTATGTTGACGTATTAAATTTACTTTGTTAGTACGAAAATCCACGTTCTTTATTAGAACGTGGATTTTTTTTCTTGATTGAAGTAACCTTAAAAGACTAAAATTATTATTGAATAAAGGTGAATGTTATTTGTGTCGAAGAAATGTCTAATTATGCAATATATATTGATTTCCTAAGCTTTTATATACTATAATTTTAGAAAAATTTTGGTTGCATTAACTTAACTTTAAAGGAGGAACATATGAAATATAGAAAAAGAAGTATTCTTAAAAAATTGTATACTCCATTAGGGGTGATGTTATCACTGCTATTGGTTTTGACTCAATTTTCAAGTACTATTCTTGCAGCGGAGCTGGAAAATGTTTCTGAAAATTATGTAAAAGTTGAAACAGGAATCCATACGAATGATTTATCTCAGAAAGTATCTATCGTGCAAGAAGAAGCATCTGAATCAGAAGATGTTCCTGAATATGTGTTGACAGACAGTACGGACGAAGTTGTGCTTGATGGTGAAGATAAGTGTTTGGTCGAACCTGAATTCAGCAATGACAACGTTATTTTTTCAGAAGAAAGTTCCAATTTTGAAGAAGACGAAAAAATATTGTCAAACGAAGCTTTGTCAGATGATTTGAACGATGAGGTTACTATTGTTAATGAAACTGTAACCTATATTAATCCACTTTATGAAGAAGCAATACAGCAATTAGATTTGTATCAGATTGCTTCAGCTACAGATGATGATATCGCTACTACAGATGAGTCGGTGTATTATTCTGACATTGAATCCGCAGCCAGTCAGATGCGTCAGAAGTTAAAAGAACGTGTAGAAACGTTTGAGATTAACTATTATTACTATTTTACGGAAGATACATTGTCATACCTGAACTTGGCAAACGAAATCGGCAAAGAAGCTTTATGGCATACAGGTGTGCCTTCAGAGGGAGATTATCTTCAATATACGTTCGCTGGTTGGAATTGCAATATTTCTGCTTGTTATGAACAGGATGAGAGTAGATGGAATGTTAACCTAACTTATAATGTTACATACTATACTACTTTGGAACAAGAAGAAGAGGTTAATGCTGCAGTAACATCCATAATTTCTTCCTTGAATCTTGAGGATGCAGATACGTATGAAAAAATTCAAAAAATTTACGATTATATATGTAAGAATGTTACCTATGATTACGATAATTTAGAGAATGATGAGGACTTTTTAAAATATACAGCTTATGCTGCATTGAGTCGTAAAACTGCAGTTTGTCAGGGATATTCAACTCTGCTTTATCGTCTGTTATTGGAAGCAGGAATTGATAATCGTATAATTACAGGTACAGCAAATGGTGGAGTACATTCGTGGAATATTGTGAAGATTGGTAATTATTATTACAATTTGGATTCTACGTGGGATGCGGAAAACTACTCTGTACTTGGTTACTATTCATATTTTTTGAAATCAAATGAGAATTTTAGCGACCATGAAAGAAGTCTGGATTTTACTTCTGATTACTTTAATGAATCTTATCCTATGGGAAGCGATGATTATGCTCAGGGAGATGAAGATTTGCCATATGAAGATGATGATTCTGACTATGGAACCATCCTTGCATCTGGAACCTGTGGAACTCATGTTACTTGGCAACTAAATACTGAAGGCACAATGTATATTTCCGGATATGGTGAAATGTCTGCTTTTGAATATGGCAAACAACCATGGCTAGAATATAAAGACCAAATTCAGAATGTTATTTTTGAAAGTGGTGTCACATCTGTTGGTGAATGCGCGTTTTTTTGGACAGATATAGAGTCTTCAATTACTAGTGTGACTTTTAGTGAAACGATTACATCGATTGGTAATTTTGCATTTGTATGGAATTCGAAATTACAGAATTTCACGTTACCAGAAGGATTATTATCTATTGGACAAGAGGCTTTTTATGGATGCTCTAGTTTAACAGAAGTTGTTATTCCAGATAGCGTGGGATTTTTGGACGGAGGAGTTTTTGGTGATGATATATCCCTTACTTATGCTTATATTGGAAAATCGGTAAGTTGCGTAGGAGATGGTATTTTTACTGGATGTACATCTCTGACAGAAATTAATAATTCTCCAGAAAATCTTTCTTTTTACTCTATAGATGGTGTTTGGTTTTGTGGAACTTTAGGACGTGATGCTATACTTTTACAATATCCCGCTGGAAAGAAAGATAAGAGTTATATAGTGCCTGATGGAGTAAATGAAATTTTTGGTGATGCATTTAGGAAAGTGAAAAATTTAGAAGAAGTGTATATTTCAGAGGGAGTTACTGAAATAGGAACTTTATCATTTAGTGAATGTGATTCTTTAAATAAAGTTATACTGCCAAATTCTCTTCAATATATTGGCGATTCTGCTTTTCAATTTTGTGTAAATTTACAAGAGATCACATTACCTTATGGTTTAAAAGCAATAGAATGTGATGCATTTAGTTGTTCCGGTCTAACAGAGGTTATTATTCCAGGATCAGTTTCTGAAATTTCTAAATTCGCATTTCGACAATGCTATGATTTAAAAAACGTGATGATTGAAGAAGGTGTGACTACAATTGGAATGTATGCTTTTTTAAATTGTGAGAGTTTGAGAAGAATCACGATTCCTAAATCGGTAACAACAATATCTGACGATGCCTTTGAATGTTCAATGTTTGAAGTTAAATATGATCCAGTTGAAAATATAGAGATTGTAGGTTTTACTGATTCAGAAGCTGAAAGATATGCGAAGCAATATGGTTATACATTTATTGAAGCTAATTCATTTTGTGAGACATATGGACATACTTGGAGTGACTATAATGATATTCTTTTGAAGCCAACGTGTACAGATCCTGGCCTTATGACAAATACATGTTCTGTTTGTGGAAGTACTCGTGATGTTGAAATTGAAGCACTTGGTCAGGAACATGATTACGAAAAAGTCGTAACAGAACCAACTTGTACCGAAAAAGGATATACAACCTATGTATGTGATTTGTGCTCAGATAGTTATCAGGAAGAAGTAGAAGCACTAGGCCATACAGAAGTAACAGACGAAGCGGTAGCCCCAACCTGCACAGAATCAGGACTCACAGAAGGAAGCCATTGTTCAACCTGTGGAGAAATCCTTGTAGACCAGGAGAAAGTAGAAACACTAGGTCATACAGAAGTAATAGACGAAGCGGTAGACCCAACCTGCACAGAGTCAGGACTCACAGAAGGAAGCCATTGCTCAGTGTGTAATGAAGTTTTAGTAGCCCAGGAGGAAGTAGAAGCACTAGGCCATACAGAAGTAACAGACGAAGCAGTAGCCCCAACCTGCACAGAATCAGGACTTACAGAAGGAAGCCATTGTTCAGTATGTGATGAAGTCTTAGTAGCTCAGGAAGAAGTAGAAGCACTAGGCCATACAGAAGTAATAGACGAAGCGGTAGACCCAACCTGCACAGAGTCAGGACTTACAGAAGGAAGCCACTGTTCAACCTGTGGAGAAATCCTAGTAGCCCAGGAGGAAGTAGAAGCACTAGGCCATACAGAAGTAATAGACGATGCAGTAGCCCCAACCTGTACAGAATCAGGACTTACAGAAGGAAGTCATTGCTCAGTCTGTGGTGATACAATAGTAGCCCAGGAAGAAGTAGAAGCACTGGGCCATACAGAAGAAACAGACGAAGTAGTAGCCGCAACCTGTACAGAAACAGGTCATACGGCAGGAACCCATTGCTCGGTTTGTAACGAGGTCTTGACAGCACAGAAAACCGTAGCAGCACTTGGTCATAAGTATACTTCAAAAGTTACAAAGCCAACTTATACAGCTAAGGGTTACACAACCTATACCTGCTCAAGATGTGGTAA
>CAZVBH010000131.1:0-5268 GCA_964625275.1 uncultured Lachnoclostridium sp. | reverse complement strand
CTGATTCACTATTGTACTTTTTAATTGGAAGAATTCCAGTAATATAGGCAAGAATTGTAAACTTCTTTGAACTGTTTCCTTTAAATAGACCTCTTAAAAGATTAATATAACGTTCCTGTACTTTTATATCGCTTTTATCATCTCTAAACAGACAGTCCCACTCATCAATTATAATTACAAATTTCGCACCCGTCTTGTCATTAATCTCAGCAAGAGCATCAGCAATTCCGTCATTTTGACAATCAACTATCCCAGGATAAGCAGAATCAAGTTCTTCAACAATTTTCTTATCGATATAATCGAGAGTTTGTTCTGGTGTATTGTTTCTAGAGCGAATATCTGCTAAATCGATTCTTATCACATCATATTTATTAAGATTTTTATCCCAGTTCTCTGTTTCAGATAACTTCCTACCCTCAAAAAGACTTCTCGAATCACAGCCTTTTTCAAAATAGGCTGCAATCATATTTGCAGTGATAGATTTTCCAAAACGACGAGGACGGCTGATGCAGACATAACGCTGTTCAGTATTAATTACCCGATTGAAGAAGTTAATCATATCTGTTTTATCAACATAAAGATCAGAATTAACAACTGTATTAAATTCTTCGTTTCCACGATTTAAAAACATTCCCATATAACACATCTCCTTCATGCTATGTCAAATTAATACTATGTTTTACTACCTAATAAAAGAAAGTCTTTAATATATCAGCTAATCATAACACAATAATTTACAAATATCAACCTGATGCTTGGTGTTAGAGTTATTAGATGAATTTGTACAAAAAACAAATTACATGAATTTGTGTAAAAAAAGACAAGATGATATTGACATTGTATCATAATAGTGTTAAGATTTAAAAAAATTATATGACAATATAAATATATCGATATAGTCTTTAAGGAGAAATAGAATATGAGTAATAAAGTAAAAGGTTTAATTGTTTTTTTTGCAATTGCTATTATTACGGTTTCGTCTGCAATTGCTACTACATTTGTAGGAAATGACCAAGTTGAGGCTAAAGGACATTATAATTATACTGAATCTGCTGGTAGCATTGCTATGACAGCGGCAGGAAGTGCTTCGAAGCTTAGTACAACATGTATAAATGGTGATACATCTAAAGTGGTTTATGTTATGGTATACAGAGAAACGAGTACTGGTACATATTTTAAAACTGACGCCAAAAAGCTAAGTAATCATCAATCATTATCTTTAAGCTTAAATAATACAGGTGAGTCAGGTTCAACCTATAGACATGTATGTAGAAAATATAACTCTACGAATACGAGTAATTATGAAAGTACAAGTGTAATTGATGCATTGTATTATACTGTAAAGCAAAAGTAATTAATTTTATCTGTTGGGATTTACCGTTTGAGAGCTAACTTTAATACAAATTAGTTACTTATTAGTGGAAAGCTGTACTTTTGTTATGCTGAAAAGCTTCCATTCACCTTAAATGGTGAAACTATTTGTATGATGTGAAATTTAGAATGATAAATAATCAAAGTGGATATTCCAGGTCCACTTCGATATTTGCTCATAACATTAATGCCACTCTGTGGCTCATCAGTAGGAGTGTGTTCTCATACTGATGCTGAAAAGTCAAGTGAACCCCCAAATTAGATTTTGTGGTGTTACATCACACCGCTTAAGAAACAGGGAACTTTTCAGATAAGGTTAAACAGATGAGAAATCTAGGAATAATAGATATGGGGGCACTATGCTTAGAATGGCACTTGATGAAACCTTAACGCATTGGAAAAATGTATTGCTTATGGGATTGTGGATTGCAATTGCAATGATTATGTGCGTGATTTTAGTAACTACCTTTAAGCATCAGAGCGTAAAGTATGACAATTACGGAGAGTTTATGGCCGATGACGGCATAAGAATGTACATGGGGCAAACCGCAAGCTGTAATGCAAATCAAGATTTACAGGGTTTTATGGATGAATTTTATGCTAAAGATTATATATATTCAAAAACAGCTTATGCTTATTTTAATGGTCTTACGGATGAGGAATTTACAATTTCTGCTTATAATAATATAATTGCAGATTATTCACCTACAATGTCTGAGGGAGTGTGGATTACAGATTGGAAAGATGATAAATATCCAGGAATAGTACTTACCAATCTATGTACAGAATATAAAGTTGGAGATTTAATAGATATTTTTTATGATGAAGATGGAAATTATTTTACTGCCTGTGTTTGTGGAAAAATATTATCAGATGAAGAAATCCCCGCAACAAAAACATATGCAAGCAACCCTAGTATTTTTGATTATTATGAAGCAATTGCATTGTCTGATGATGCAGAGCATTGCACATTTATGCTTCTTGATACAATTGAACAGTATCAGATAGGAAATATAGACAGTGCGGTTTATATAAACTTTAAAGATAATCTTACAAATGACGAAAAAGAAGATATTGATTCCAAATTAATTACTTATCAATGTATGTATAATAGCTTTGAAGATATAAAGTCTGCTTCTTTAGAAATTGTATGGGAAAGAGTAGGAGAGATTATTCCAATTGCATTGCTTGTTACCTTTTTTATTACTGTCAATATAATAGTTAATGCAGCCATAGAATGCATGAATAGTAGTCATAGATATGCAGTATTTTATACAGTCGGAATGAAATGGAAACACATTTTAATTATTGTACTGGCAAAAGGGATTATAGCAGGAATTATTGGCTTCGCATTTACGGTACTTTTTGGAAGCCTCGTAAAGCTGACAACTTTAAGGCAGGTTGTGCTTTTTGAACTAGGTGATCTGCAATTATTCTTATGTCTGATTGAGGTAGTATATTTTATTATAATTTCAATTATAATTCCTGTATTTACAATTATCAGAAAAAATCCTGTGGAAGTTTTACGTAAAAATAGGCTATAACCATCAAAAATAAATACCTTACTTTTTAACCTTATCTGAAAAGTCCCCCGCTTCTTAAGCGGGGGGTATGTTACCCCCTAAAAGTCTAGCTTTTGGGGTAACATGACTTTTCAGCATCAGTAGGAGGCTGGACTCCTACTGATGGGCCACGAAGTGGCTTTAAGGTTATGAGCAAGTAGCGAAGCGGACCCAGAATATCCGCTTTGATGTATTAATATGATTGGAGAACAGTATGATACTTAATAATATTAAAACCTTTATAAAATTCAATCCTATCTTATTTGCCTTGTTCATAGTGGCACAGATAATTGGTGTATTAATGCTGTTGTCTGCATATGGAATATATTTTAATAATGAGTATGAGCTTGAGAATAATGCTGCACTTGAAAAGCAGATTTATATTTCTTTTTATCAAGACGATGTAGAACAGAGTAAAGAGCTGGTACGTAGTATTAAGGAAAATTTCCCAAAGATATTGGATGACTATGTGGGTTATTTGTCTTACGTAAATTTATATGGAACCCTCAGTTGTAAGTATAATGAAGAAAGTCCGCAGTTCTCTTTTCAGACGGAATTTGATTATGATGGCAAGTCATATCTTAATGTTCCTGAGCTGCTGCCAGATTCTAGATTTTTGAATGGAGAATGGTTTACGGATGATGACTTAAACTCTGGAGCTCTTAAATGTATTGTTGGTATGACGGGAGCAGAGATAGATGCATTTGCAGCGGATAAACTTGAAATCGGCGAAACAAAGTATGAAATAATAGGCAGACCTATAGACAATATAGATTTGATTACTGAAACCTCAAATTTTGCTGCAGATATAAATATCCCTTTGGAGTCGATGCCTGAGGAAACTATGCTTGAAGGAATGACGGTGGTTTTTGACAGGGCACTGACAGCTACAGAATATAATAGTTTTATGGCCAATTTGAATTCGACCATGGGAGACCATATCGAAGCAGCAACTGACTTTTATGTTGCAACGATAGACGACAAAAATAGACTTAAAAATATGATGATAATAGTTGCATTAATAGCACTGTTGTCGGCATATTCTACATGCAAAATTTATAAATATATATTAGACAGCAGACTTAAAGAAACAGCAGTTTTTATGATAACAGGAGCTAAAACAAGACAGATTCTGTTTATGTATTTTGGCGAGATAGTGGTTCTTCAGATTATTTCAAACTTCTGTGGATTGGCATTGTTTAAAACAGTTGCCATGAAAATACTTGTGACAAAATTTGTTTGGTTGGAGCTGGTTTTTAGTAAGCATTATGAAATTATACTGATTGCCATTTATTTGGCAGTTACTTTTACAATAGCAGCAGTCAATGTTTATAAGTGCATAAGACACACACCGATTGAAGCTCTAAAAAAGTCTGGTACTACATTATAGCAAAGGGAAAAATTGTAATTATAATGACTCATGATTCGCAGGTTGCACAAAGCTGTGAAAGAATAATGGAAATAAGTGACACCCAAAAGTCTAACTTTTGGGGTCACTGGACTTTTCAGCATCAGTAGAAGGCTGGACTCCTAATGATGGGCCACGAAGTGGCTTTAAGGTTATGAGCAAGTAGCGAAGCAAACCTGGAACATCCGCTTTAATTATGTTCTATCACGCATCTGTGCTTCTTAGCATCGGTTCCATCTTTTTCATAGCTGATTCCCACAAGCAGAATCTCACCCTTATAACCATCTAAAGCTTTTAAATATTTATTATTTTTTATCTGGTCGATTGCAGTCTCAGCCTTCTTATTCCACTTGAGTTCTACAATCATGGCAGGCTTTTCTACTCCTGGCTTTGGTACAAAGACCATGTCAGCAAATCCATATCCCGAAGGAAGCTCACGAATGATTGTATAATCTTTTCTTGCAGTATAGTAAGCGAGGGCAATACAGCTGGCTAAAGAATTTTCATCATTGTACTTTAAAATACTGGTATTTTCTGCGTGGCACTCATCAATTAACTCAGCTACTTCCATCTCAGCACCTGCAAGCGTAAGCTTAAGAAGTCTTTCAGAATTATCTACGGCCTTTATAACTTCATCCCAGCCGGTATCCTCTAATGTATCCTCAAAGCACATCCTTACTTCCTTATTTGGAATATATGATTCTTCGGTTTCTGTATCATATGCAAGATATCCCAGATGAATCAGTGCTGTTAGAACATCATCTTTACGCTTGAAGCTAACCATATCATTTTCAAAAGTCCTAATCCTGACTTTAATTCGATTCCCGGCCAAAACTGAAACAATGGCATCACGAAGACCATCAAAGTTCATGGTGATATAGGTGGCGAGAGAATTGTATGCTACAGTCTGTGACCAGTAATTTTCAC
>CAZVBH010000130.1:0-5278 GCA_964625275.1 uncultured Lachnoclostridium sp. | reverse complement strand
ATTCAAAAACCTCCTAATATTTTATATTAGGTCCAATTTTTGTCCGCACCTCCAGACTTATTTTAGACCCGGGTACCTGTCACTCTAAAAATCTATATGTGTACTTCTATTTAACCTTATCTGAAAAGTCACCCGCTTTTTAAGCGGGGACTTTTTAGCATCAGTAGGAGGCTGGACTCCTACTGATGGGCCACGAAGTGGCTTTAAGGTTATGAGCAAGTAGCGAAGCGGACCCAGAATATCCGCTTTGATGCTATTTAAGCTGATTTATAAACGTAACTTTATTACCATCCAAAGACAAAATTATATTGTGTTATCACAATTAGAATTGTATAATAAAAAGGAGAAGGATTGTTTTGGGGAATATTGAAAAAACTATAACAGAAGATACCATACATTCCAGGCTAAGAGCTAAACGTACAGCAAAGAACAGTGTATTCTTAGACCTCTTTAGTGATAAAGAGTATCTGCTTGAACTGTATAAAACTCTTCATCCTGATGATGTTAATGTAGGTAAAGAAGACCTAGATATTGTAACTATTGAAAATGTACTTACAGATAATCTTTACAACGATCTCGGTCTCATAGCACATAATGACAAATTAATTTTACTTTTGGAAGCTCAGTCCACCTGGACAGAAAATGTCTTAGTGAGGATACTTATGTATTTGGCACAAAGCTATCATGAATATTGTATAAAGACTTCACAAAATCTTTATAATGTAAAGAAGGTAAAGATTCCAAAGCCGGAGCTTTATGTAATCTATACAGGTGAGAGAGGAAATAAACCGGAAGTTATGTCATTGTCCACTGATTTCTTTAATGGAGCTGATACTTCAGTTGAAGTAAAGGCCAAAGTAATCTATGAATCAGAAAGTGACGATATCATAAACCAGTATATAATTTTTTGCAAAGTATTCGATGAACAACGAAAGAAGTTCGGATACACAAGAGAAACAGTAGAAGAAACTATTCGTATTTGTAAAGACAGAAACGTATTAAAACAATATTTGGAAAGCAAAGAAAAGGAGGTTACGACCATTATGATGAGTTTATTTGATGAAGAACAGATTTTGACAATGTATGTAAAAGATAAACAAAATGAAGCAAGGAATGAAGCAAGACTAGAAGCAAAAAAAGAAGCTACAAAATCAGCTAAAAGATTATTAAAGAAAGGCTTATCAATTGATGATATTGCAGAATGCCTTCCACAGCTCTCCTATGATGAATTGCGCCAAATAGAAGCTGAGGTAATGTCGTTAGCGTAGAGCTACTCTGTCAAACCCAGGTACCTGTCACTCTAAAAATTCTTTAAGAAATATTCTGAGGATGATGCAGAAATTAAGCGTGTTTGGATTCAGCCAGATTTTAGAGGTAAACATGTTGCCAGTGATATGATGGCACAAATAGAAGGGCGTGCCAAAGAGAAAGGTTTTAAACGAGTAATACTTCAAACTAGAGAAATAATGGTGGATGCAGTTGGTTTGTATGAAAAATTAGGTTATGAAAGAATAAAAAATTATCCACCTTATGATAAGATGGATAATGCTGTATGTTTTGCAAAGAATCTCATATAAAAATAATGATTTGTATGGAGCTTGGCAAATCGTGATTTGCTTAATTCAATATTCAAGAGAACAAATTATAGATTCATTATATGAATGTGTCGAATGAAGGAGGTGATTCAGATTCAATCATTTTGGTATATATGGGTTATATTTTTTATTATGCTTATTACTTTGCGTACTCGGCGAAAACGAAGACTCAGAATAATAATTAGAAAAAACAAACGATTACATAAGAAAGGAATTAAAAGAATTATGCCAACAGAAATGTTAAATGAATGTATTGGAAAAGAAGTTATTATATGTGTAGAGGGAGAATTAAGCGGATTTAGAGCCACAGTTTTGTCTATTGAAGAAAATTGGATTAAGGTTGATGAAAAAAATAATATTAGATTGATTAACGGCGATATGATTACACAGATTTATATTCCGAAAAAGAGTAAGTAGTACAAATTCGCGTTTGTAGGAGTGCTCAAAATGAGAAGGATAATTAAAAATGCTATAAAATGTATTCATTGTGGAGATATTATTGAATCTCGATATAGACATGATTTTGTGACTTGTTCGTGTGGTTGTTGTAGTGTTGATGGTGGCACCGATTATTTGAGAAGGGGATTTATCAATTCTCACGATGATTTTATTGATTTGAGCGAATTTGATGATACAAGTTCGGATGAACAATGAATTGGTATGAAACTTGTAAATGGTCCTAGAAACTCGTAAGAGAATCTGATGAAAGGAGGGCTGGGAACCCGGGTACCTGTCACTCTAAAAATTTTATAAAATTTTTTATCAAAAATCGTAGCTTATTTTAAGGCTTTTACTTATCAAAGTAAAGGCCTTTTAATAAACCAAGTTAACCACGCAATGATAAAATTATGCTATTGCAATCTTTCTCAGCTTATTTCTTGAACTTGATTGAGAAATAAAAGGTCTTTTGCTTTATGGCAAAGGATCTTTTTTATTATGTGACTGAGATACAATTGTAAATTACAAATAATTAATCGTAACTGTGGCTTAGTACATGTACAATAAGGCAAATAGGCAGAATAAGATTAATATAGTGAAAAGTGCACAAATTTATTTATTAAACTTTGTATACTATTTTAAAACTTCATTGTTGAAATATAACTAGGATAAGGTATAATTAAAACGGATATAAATAAAGCTACTATGAAAGTTGTACAACACTATATGTGTACTTCTATTTAACCTTATCTGAAAAGTCCCCCGCTTCTTAAGCGGGGACTTTTCAGCATCAGTAGGAGGCTGGACTCCTACTGATGGGCCACGAAGTGGCTTTAAGGTTATGAGCAAGTAGCGAAGCGGACCCAGAATATCCGCTTTGATGCTATTTAAGCTGATTTATAAACGTAACTTTATTACCATCCAAAGACAAAATTATATTGTGTTATCACAATTAGAATTGTATAATAAAAAGGAGAAGGATTGTTTTGGGGAATATTGAAAAAACTATAACAGAAGATACCATACATTCCAGGCTAAGAGCTAAACGTACAGCAAAGAACAGTGTATTCTTAGACCTCTTTAGTGATAAAGAGTATCTGCTTGAACTGTATAAAACTCTTCATCCTGATGATGTTAATGTAGGTAAAGAAGACCTAGATATTGTAACTATTGAAAATGTACTTACAGATAATCTTTACAACGATCTCGGTCTCATAGCACATAATGACAAATTAATTTTACTTTTGGAAGCTCAGTCCACCTGGACAGAAAATGTCTTAGTGAGGATACTTATGTATTTGGCACAAAGCTATCATGAATATTGTATAAAGACTTCACAAAATCTTTATAATGTAAAGAAAGTAAAGATTCCCAAGCCGGAGCTTTATGTAATCTATACAGGTGAGAGAGGAAATAAACCGGAAGTCATGTCATTGTCCACTGATTTCTTTGATGGAGCTGATACTTCAGTTGAAGTAAAGGCCAAAGTAATCTATGAATCAGAAAGTGACGATATCATAAACCAGTATATAATTTTTTGCAAAGTATTCGATGAACAACGAAAGAAGTTCGGATACACAAGAGAAACAGTAGAAGAAACTATTCGTATTTGTAAAGACAGAAACGTATTAAAACAATATTTGGAAAGCAAAGAAAAGGAGGTTACGACCATTATGATGAGTTTATTTGATGAAGAACAGATTTTGACAATGTATGTAAAAGATAAACAAAATGAAGCAGCAGATGTGGCAAGAAAAGAAGCAAGGAAAGAAGCAAAAAAAGAAGCAGAGGCCGCAGCAAAAAAAGAAGCTACAAAATCAGCTAAAAGATTATTAAAGAAAGGCTTATCAATTGATGATATTGCAGAATGCCTTCCACAGCTCTCCTATGATGAATTGCGCCAAATAGAAGCTGAGGTAATGTCGTTAGCGTAGATGGTAAAAAAATTATGAAAGAAATACTGGTGTGAGTATGAGTGAAAATTATATACCTCCATTTACGATGACTGAGGAGATAACCAATTTAGTAATTGAAATAGGTGAACTTGTCGGCGCAGTTGCAACTTATGATACTCTGCAGCCGAATCCCAAGCTCCGTCGTGAAAGAAGAATTAGATCTATTCATTCTTCGCTTGCGATTGAGCAGAATACATTGTCACTTGATCAGGTGACAGATATAATTGACGGAAAGATGGTTCTCGGTCCGCCGCAGGATATCAGAGAGGTGAAAAATGCTTAAACCCGGGTACCTGTCACTCTAAAAATTTTATAAAATCTTTTTATCAAAAATCGCAGCTTATTTTAAGGCCTTTTGCCCTCAAAGGTAAAGGCCTTTTTTTAATTAAAGCAACCACGCAATGAAAGAAAAAATATACAAATACTGTTGCTATTTTTGCTGCCTTGTGCTAAGATAAGACTAAGATAATTATTTTGACAATGAATCGCTAGTAATAAGGAGGCGAAATATACCAGATAATACCGAAATGAATATTCTTGTGCGATGAAATCGCACTTCCGGAAATCTGGAAATCAGATGACCGGAAGGCGGAAATCATCTAATGCGAGTTTACTCGCGTAGTGCTTTGTCTAATCCATAGACCTCTCTCATGGAGATGTCATGGGCAGCATCAATACTTGTGATGTTGATGCGATAACTGTCATGGGCAATGCGGTCAATGATTGCATCTGCCAGAGGACTGTCGTCACCACCAAGTTGGTCATACCATTCCTCAAACTCATACTGGGAGCAGAAAATTGTGGTTGATTTCTTACGCCTCCTGTGAAGGAGTTCAAAGATGTCCTTCTGCTCCGTGTCAGATGGTTTCAGGAGAAGCCATTCATCCAGAATCAGAACCAGTGGGTTGGCGTATTTAGCCATGACCTTTCTGTAGTTGCCGTCTGTCCTTGCTATTTCAAGATCAATGAGCAAATCTGGAAGACGGACATATCTGGTATTGTAATATTGCTTGCATGCCTCCATTCCAAAGGCACAAGCCATGTAAGTTTTACCACAGCCTGTTGCACCGGTAATAAAAAGATTTCGGTGTTCAGATATATATTCGCAAGTCGCAAGTCTGTTAATCAGTTCCTTGTTCAGCTTGCGTCCGGAAGTATAGTTTATATCCATGATACTAGCTTCCGGCTGGTCGAATCCAGCATTTCGAATCAGTCTCCTAAGGCGATTATTTTTGCGGCTGCTGTATTCGATATCTACCAGCATACCAAAGCGATCCTCAAAAGGAACAT
>CAZVBH010000129.1:0-5301 GCA_964625275.1 uncultured Lachnoclostridium sp. | reverse complement strand
TCAGCATCTAAAATTGTAACCGAATCTGCTCTTGCAAAATCTGATTTAGACATTAAAATGCCTATAAGACTAATACATAAAAGAGAATAAACTGTGGTCATTAAAATTTTCAAAGAGATTTTCTTTGCGACTGCACAATCTTTATTAAATTGAAACATACCCTACCTCCGGATATTTAAATATTCCCAATATATTTTACACTTTCATGAAATTTTTTTCAAGTATATTTAATTATTTAAACTTACATTCCATTGCAAATACTATCCGCTTATTAATAAAAATAAAATGTTGTTATTATATAAACATTCCATTAGTATCATGACAAAAAAATCCTCCGTAAGTTTACGAAGGATTTTAAGTTATCATTTAATTTCTTCAAGTCTTTTTAAAAGATAAGGAATTTCTTCTTCAAAGTTGACACCATACCAGCATCCGCTTTCTTTTTCATTGACTGTGGTTTCAATACATTTTGCTGTATAGTCTGCCGCTATTGGGAGTGCTTCCTTCCAGTTAAGTCCATTCATCATTGCACCTGTAAAGGTACTTGCAAAGATATCGCCTGTTCCATGGTATGAAGCATCTATTCTGTTATTTTCATAATAATAGAATTCACCATTTTCACTATTGTAGCCATAAGCACCTGTCTTTCCAGGCTCAAAGCCTACACCTGTAAGAATTGAAATTTTTGCACCAAGTGCAGCAAGCTTAAGAAGCATTTCTTTAATATAACCTTCGTCATAAACTTCTTTATAATCCATTCCTGTCATGAATGAAGCTTCTGTAAGGTTTGGAAGAATAATGTCAGCTTTTGCACAAAGTGTTGCCATCTTAGCTGCGAAAGCTTCATCAAAGGCAGGATAAAGCTTACCATTATCTGCCATTACAGGATCAACTATTATTACATTTGAATCTGTCTTAAATTTATCAAATACATCCTTTATGGTATCAATCTGATCCGCTGTTGCGAGATAACCTGTATAAATTGCCTCAAAGCCGATTTTTTCATCAAGCCAGTGATTTGTAATAGGTACAATCTGATCATCAAGATCCTTGCAGGTAAAGTTTTTAAACATTGTATGAGTTGAAAGAACTGCTGTAGGAATAATTGCAGTTTCAACACCCATAGCTGAAATAATAGGAAGTGCTACTGTAATTGAACACTTACCAACGCATGAAACATCCTGGATAGTTAAAATTCTTTTCATTGAATGACATCCTTCCGTATTGCTTTTTTAGTTAGTATGTATTATACTTATATCTGACCTTTTTAAAAGAGTCAAACTAAATTATTTTTATAAGGTCAGATTATTTTATAAATACTTATTGTTTTTTATCTCAGAGTATTTTATAAATACTTATTATTTATAAATGCTGATTGTTTTTTAGCACAGAATGTTTTTTATACTGATTATTTATAAATACGCGTTTTTATAAAATCAGATTCTTTAGGAGTTAATATGATTACTTATTCCTTTGACTTACGTGGTTCTAAAACCATCTATGAATTTCTTTATGAACAGATTAAGAATGATATTATCAGTGGTACCCTCTCACCCTCTGAAAAGCTGCCATCTAAAAGAGCTTTTGCAAAGCATCTTGGAATCAGTGTAATAAGTGTAGAAAATGCCTATAACCAGCTAATGACTGAGGGTTATATTTATTCTGTACCAAAAAGTGGCTTTTATGTAAGTGATTTAAAAACACAGAATATAAATTTCAGAAGTTTTAAAAATTATAGTGATTCTTATGATAAAATACAGAGTTTCTATTCACTTGGCAGTTCCACAAAAAGCAATCAGGGTTTTACCAATGATTGTTCTGACAATACTACAAATCACTTAAATACTAATAATAATACTGAATCATGCAATAATAATAAGACTAATATTATCGCAGATTTTGCCAGTAATTCAACCAGCTCATCCAACTTTCCATTTTCAATTTGGACTAAGCTAATGCGAGAAACCATGTCTGAGGACCAGGAAAAGCTGATGCGTAAATCTCCTTCAAACGGAATCCCTGAGTTAAGAAAGGCCATTGCTGAATATCTTTATGAATTTCGAGGACTTAGTATTAGTCCTGAAAGAATAATCATAGGTGCCGGAACTGAGTATCTTTACGGTCTCATCATTCAGTTACTTGGTAATGAGCATGTCTATGCAATTGAGGACCCCGGCTACGGAAAACTTGGTAAAATTTACAATGCAAATCATGTTGAAGTTAAATATATACCGATTGATAATCAAGGAATCAGACTGGAAAAGCTTGAAGATTCAGGTGCCGACATTGTTCACATTTCACCGTCTCACCACTTTCCAACAGGTATCATAACCTCCATTGCCCGTAGAATTCAGCTTTTAGACTGGGTCAAATCTTCTGAAGGCAGATATATAATTGAGGATGATTATGACAGTGAATTCAGAATGTCCGGCAGGCCAATTCCTACCCTTTCAAGCATTGATGAGGCCGGTAAGGTCATTTATATGAACACTTTTTCAAAGAGCCTTGCGCAGACAATTCGTATAAGCTATATGATACTTCCGGATGAGCTATATAAAATTTATACCAAAAAATTTAACTTTTATTCTTGTACAGTTTCTACCTTCGAGCAGTATACCCTCGCGAAATTCATAGAACGAGGTTACTTTGAAAAGCATATTAACAGAATGAGAAACCACTATAGAAATGCACGTAATGAGCTTTTAAAAATCATTAAAGAAAATTCAAGTGTAGAGGTAAATATAACTGAAGAGCATGCAGGACTTCATTTTCTTATGAAGGTACCAACTACATTAACTGATTCTGAGCTAATAAAAAAAGCTTCTGATAACGGAATTATTATTAACTGCCTGAGTCAGTTTTATCACAATCCAAAAGAGGCTCCCGAACATATTATAATAATAAATTATTCTGGAATTGAAGAAGCCAAAATGAAGGAAGCCATTGAAATACTCTACTCTAATATATCAAAGTCTTAATACTTAATTTAACCTTATCTGAAGTGGCTTTAGGGTTATGAGCAAGTAGCGAAGCGTACCCGGAATATCCGCTTTGATACAAAAGTGCTGACAGATTCTTCAATCTTTTCTTGTAAGAGCAAGAAAAACCGGCAACTTGCCGGTTTTTCAAGATTATTGGTTAATAAATTTAAATGTCATTTTATACACTTATCATTAAATATCGTTTTACTTTTTATACTTTATACTCTTGTTCGTTACATAAGAACTGAAAGTGCTGCCACTATAAGCCTTTACTGTGTAGTAGTAAGTTGTTCCGCTCTTTGCTGTTGTATCAGTATAGCTTACTGTTGAGCCTGAGGTAATTGTCTTAATTGCAGTAAATGTGCCTTTAGCTGTCTTACGATAGACAATGTATCCAGTTGCGCCTGTTGTCTTAGACTAAGTTACCTTTACACCTGAAGATGCATTTGCCACCTTAACAGTTGGCATTGTAAGTGTGAGCATATTTGTGTAATCAGACTTATAGCTGTTACCACAGCTTGAACAGGTATAGGTTGTATACCCCTTAGCTGTATAAGTTGCTTTTGTAACTTTTTTAGAATAATTGTGACCAAGTGCTGCCACAGTTTTCTGTGCTGTCAAGACCTCGTTACAAACTGAGCAATGGTTTCCTGCAGTAAGACCTGACTTGGTACAGGTTGCGGCTACTGCTTTGTCTGTTACTTTTGTATGGCCTAGGGCTTCTACTTTTTCTTGGGCTACTATTGTATCACCACAGACTGAACAGTGACTTCCTTCTGTAAGTCCTGATTCTGTACAGGTTGGAGCTACTGCTTCGTCTGTTACTTCTGTATGATCAATAGTCGGTATTTCTTCCTGAGCTATTAAAATTTCTCCACATACTGAGCAATGACTTCCTTCTGTGTAGCCTACTGTTGAGCAGGTGGCGGCTACCGGTAAATCAATCACCTCAGTATGTCCTAATGCAGGAACTTCTTCCTGAGCTACAATTATATATCCACATACAGAACAATGTCTTCCTGGAGTAAGACCTTTTTCAGTACAAGTTGCTTCAACTTCCTCATCTGTAACAACTCTGTGACCCAATGCCTTAACGACTTTCTGGGCTATTACTGTTTCACCACATATAGTGCAATGACTTCCTGCCGTTAATCCAGGCTCTGTACATGTTGCTGCGACCGCCTTATCCGTAACTTCAAGATGACCTAAAGCTTCTACTATATCGTCCTTGTATGTATCTCCACATTCAGAGCAAGTATATAAAGTATATCCATCATTTGAGCATGTGCCTTCAACTGTTACGCCATCATCATAATTATGAACATGATAAACAACTAAATCCGAAGTTAAAACAGTATTAATATTATCTATAGAAATAGCATTCCACTCATCTAGTGATGAGCCCAAATAATTAATTGTAGATAATTTATTGCAATTATAAAAAGCGTAACTGCCTATACTTGTCACTGTAGATGGAATTGTTATATTCGTAATATAATTTGTACCACCCCCATTGAGCAAATGTTATCTGGTATTTCTGTCATTCCATCTTCAAATATTACTGTGGTTAAGTACTTACTATTTGCCAATGGTCCGCTAGTACCAGAACCATTATAAATACTACAATATTTTACATTTTTAGGTATGGTAATACTCTTGATTGCAGTATTTTCAATCATAAGATATCCCATACGGGTCAAACTCTCAGGTAAGGTGAGACTCTCAAGTGATGTACAGCCTGAGAATGCATAAGATTCTATACTCGTTACTCCTTCAGGTATGACAACTCTCTTAAGTATTGTATTATCCTGAAATGCACCATATCCTATAGCTGTTACTGTATAATCATCAAGTGTAGATGGTATTGATATAATTCCTGTACTACCATTGTAACCGGTGATTGTAGCTTTATCATCACTAACAGTATATGTCCATAAAGGTAATTCTTCTCCACTACTGTTTATTTCTAAAGAACTTGTGATTCCATAGGAACTTGTTCCATAAATGGAATTACTTGGAGATATATAACGATTTTTACTGCTAGATGAACTGCTAGATGAACTGCCAGATGAACTACCGGATGAATTGCTCGACTATTTTATCATTACATCAGATTAATTTTTAATAACTTTACATTTTTTCTTATAAAATGCGATTCCATACTCAGTGATAGTATCCATTCCATCATCATGTAAAACGGCATCGTAGTTCCTTTCTTCAATCTGTTGTATTGCTTTTTCGCAGTGAGCTTGTAAATCTTCATTATCTGCATACTTGAGTTCAATTACAATTCCAACACCTTCCGGTGTCTTTATTAAGA
>CAZVBH010000128.1:0-5335 GCA_964625275.1 uncultured Lachnoclostridium sp. | reverse complement strand
AATTCTTGAGGATAATGACAGTGGCAATACCCTTCATTCAGGCTCGAAGTCTTACAATAAGATGTTCTGGGAAGTAAATGCCTATGCAGATGAGGATGCAGACACACTCGAATTTTCAAGAATTTCACCTGACGGAGAACAGGGCTGGCCAGGCAATCTTGACGTGAGCGTTGCCTTCACTCTTACGGATGATAATGAGCTTGTAATTGAGTATTTTGCAGCTTCAGACAAGACTACTCCGATTAACATGACAAATCATACATACTTCAATCTCGATGGTCATGCTTCAGGAACCATCAAGGATCATATTGTAACAATAAATGCAAAGCAGTATACACCGGCCGGTCCAAAGAATGTACCTGACGGTCGCTTTGTAGATGTAGCCGGAACACCAATGGATTTCCAAAACGGAAAGAGAATTGGTGAAGATGTAGATGATTTCAAGGATATAGCAAATCATCCATACAAACCTATTGCTGACCAGCATGGCTATGACCACAACTATGTCCTTGACATAGAATGTGAGGAGGATGAGGTTGAGCTTGTAGCTACCTGCTATTCAAAAAACAGCGGACGCAAGCTCGAGGTCTTTACAGATCTTCCGGGAATGCATTTTTATACAGGTAACTGGATAAAGCCACCCGTACCTGTAAAGGATAATGCGGAATATGGCTTCTGGCAGGGAGTGTGCTTTGAAACACAGCATTTCCCTAATGCATGTAATGTACCGGAATTTCCTAATTCAGTTTATAAGGCAGGAGAGCCATTTGAATCGGTAACTATGTACAAATTTACCGTAGAGTAGGAAAGAGTTAAAAAATATTATTAGACAATATAAAAGCTTTAAAGCATTGCTTGAAATGGTACAAAAACTTTAAAAATTTTACTGAACTAGAAAAAAACTATAAAACTTTGTCACCTTGTATACACATTATCTAGTGGTCTGCCACAATAGCTACCACACTACAGTTGTAGATTTTAACAAAATTGCACGAAAAAATAGGGCAATTCATACAAAAATGTGATGAATGTGTGAAAAAAAGTTGACATATGAGTTACAAGGTGCTAAAGTAATGTTACTTAGAATTTTTTTCAGGAGGAAATTATAAAATGAGAAAGTTTGTTAAAGGCTTAGTTATTGCTTGTGCAGCAACTACAGTTATGAGCTTCGCACTTGCAGATGATGTTGTACTCAACTTCCCTGTAGAGTTCGATGAAACATGTTTAGCAGAAAATGATGGTTATGCTCAGGTTTGGTGTCAGTATTATGCACAGGATACTGCAGCTTACACAATCAACAAGGTAACTGTAACAACAGCTGATGGTACAGAAGTCGATGTAACTGCTCAGCGTGATACATCAGATATTGAAAGCTCCAATGGCGGTAACAATATCATCAAGTTAACTGGTGATTCAGATGCAGGTATTGAAGCAGCTGATGTTGATCTTACAGCTATTACTTCAGCAACTTACTATATCACAATTGATGCTGATGTAACCAATGTAGAAGCTTGGGAAGGTGGCGCAGTTGGTACTAATGCTACATTAGGTGGCTGGAAACAGGTTTATACTTATGGTAATGCTTACAGTGAAGATGGTTCACCTTTGACTGATATTATGCTTCAGGATATCGTTGCTTCAGATGCAGCAGCAGATGATACAACAACAGCAGATGATACAACAGCAGCAGATGACACAAATGCAGCTGATGATACAACTACTACAGAAGCTCCAGCAGCTACTACAGACAGCAGCGCTAAGACAGGTGATGCTACAAGCGTTGTAGCTCTTGCAGGTCTTGCAGTTGTAGCTCTTGCAGGTGCAGTTGTTTCTTCAAAGAAGAGAGCTTAATCTTTTAATTAAGTCTTAAATCTTATTTGGAAATTTTAGGGTAACAGAGTTCCTCTGTTACCCTTTTTGTTTATTACATTAAAAAATTATATTCAGTAACAGTAATTATAGAAAACCCTCTTGACAATCTAAGCCAGTCTGCATATAATAGCGCATGAAAGTAAGAAAAACTGACTGCAGCGGTTTTTAGAGCTTTCACTAAAAAGATATATATTTCTTCAGGGCGGTGTGTAATTCACCACTGGCGGTAAAGTCCGCGAGCTTAGGCACGAACCGGTGTAATTCCGGTACCAACGGTTATAGTCCGGATGTGAGAAGAACATGATAAATGGCTCTGTTGTTTTTTCAGAGTCTTTTTTTTGTTCTCCTTGAGGCACAAATGAAAGGAGATTTTCAATGAAATCAGAAAAAACACTTAACGCAAGAGTAATTGCCTTTGTCGGTATGCTCGGAGCAGTTTCTATGGTACTTATGCTTTTTAATTTTTCAGTACCATTCGCACCCTCATTTTTAAAATTCGATATAGCTGAATTACCTGCATTATTTGCAGGCTTCTTCCTCGGACCTCTTTCAGGCTTCTTGGTTGTTCTTATAAAGATTATACTTAAGCTCTTGATTCAGGGCACCGAAACAGCCTTTGTAGGTGAAGCTACAAATCTTGTATGCTCTACAATTTATGTACTCGTTGCAGCATTTATTTACAAGCTTAACAAGACTAAAAAAGGTGCAATAATTGCCCTTACCGCAGCTACACTCGTTGTAAGTATCATTTTTATTTTTGCAAATGCTTACGTAACCTTCCCATTGTACTCAAGACTTTATGGAATGCCAATGTCAGCCATTATTGGAATGGGTTCAGCAGTAAATCCTTTAATAACAGATACAATGACACTCATGATATTTGCAGTGCTTCCGTTTAATCTTTTAAAGCATGGAGTTACTTCAATAGTTACCTATCTCATTTACAAGAAATGCTCAAAGGCATTAAAGAGTCTTTTGAATGTAGAAGATCAGGTATTCACAAAGCAGAGAAAAACAGCATAATTTATGAAAATTAAAAGAGTCCCTGTCACTTTAGTGTGACAGGGATTTTTTAACCTTATCTGAAGTGGCTTTAAGGTTAGATTCCAAGTAGCGAAGCGGACCAGGAATATCCGCTTTGATCTCCCAAAGTCTAACTTTTGGGATAAAATGACTTTTCAGCATCAGTAGGAGGCTGGACTCCTACTTTGATTATGCAATCAGAGTGTAAATCTTTATTATTGAAAAAAAACTGATGGTATGATACCATAAAAAGTATGTATTAAAAGGAGAATAGACTTATGAACATAGGTGTGATTTTTGCAGGTGGAACAGGTACCAGAATGAACAGTACCTCATGTCCTAAGCAGTTTTTGAAGCTTTATGGAAAAGAAATTATTGTTTATACAATTGAACATTTTCAGAAGCATGAAGAAATTGACGCAATTTCTATTGCCTGTCTGGAAAGCTGGATTCCTTATTTGAAGGAGCTTGTAAAAAAATACAATCTTTTTAAGGTAAAATGGATTGTTCCCGGTGGAATCAATGGACAGGAATCTATTTATAATGGAATTAAAGTGGCCTATGCAGGAACAGCTAATGATGAAAAATCAGTTGTTCTTATTCATGATGGTGTTCGCCCTCTTATCAATGAGACTCTCATATCTGATTGTATTAGATGCGTTAAAGAGAAAGGCTCGGCAATTACGACAGTACCTGCAATAGAGACAATTGCAATTGCAGGGGAAGGGGCAAATGAAATAACAGATACAATAGATCGCTCAAAAATAATGATTGTAAGAGCTCCCCAATGCTTTTATATGGGAGATATTATAAAAAGTCATAATCAGGCAATTACAGAAGGGCGTAATGACTTTATTGATTCAGCTACGCTAATGAAGCATTATGGTCACAAGCTTTTTTATGTTCCGGGACCGATGGAAAACATAAAAATTACAACTCCCTCTGACTATTATACCTTCAAGGCCTTCGTTGAACGTCGAAATGATGCTGATGTATTTGGAATCTAACCTTATCTGAAGTGGCTTTAGGGTTATGAACAGGTAGCAAAGTGGTAGTGGTTGAAGCAAGAAGCCCCCACTTCTATAAGTGGTGGGAGTAGTTCACGGTTATGTTAAAATTATTAAAGAAAGGATGCTGCAGCTAACAGCTGTAGCTTTAGATTATATGGCTTCTAGGGTTGAAATAAATGATATTGAGTCCGTTTGTAAAAGTGAAATAATGAGCTCACTTTTTGGAAGTAAAGTTCTTCTTACAGGTGCTACCGGCCTTATTGGCTCCTTCTATGTCAAGTGTATTTCACACCTTAACAAAACCAGGAATGCTAATATTGAGCTTTACCTCGTTGTCAGAAACCTTCAAAAAGCTGAGGGACTTTTTAAAAGCCTTGATGACAGTAGGATTCATTATATTGTGAGTGATATTTGCGATTTAAAGGAGCTTGAACCTAAGGTTGATTATATAATTCATGGCGCAGGCATCACAACCTCAAAGCTTATGGTAAAAAATCCCGTAGAAACAATAGATATCGCAGTTAATGGAACGAAAAATTTGCTTGAGCTTGCTAGAAATCAAGAAAAACTTAAAGCCTTTTTATACCTGTCCTCACTTGAGGTTTATGGAGTTACTGATTCTCGGATTAAGTATCTTTCCGAAGAAGACTATGGTTACATAGATCAGTTAAATGTTCGTTCAAGCTATTCAATGGGAAAAAGAATGGCTGAATGTCTTTGCGTTTCTTATGCAGCTGAATATGGTGTGCCGGTAAAAATTGTAAGACTTGCCCAGACCTTTGGAGCAGGTGTTCAATATAATGATGTACGCGTTTACGCAGACTTCTCACGTTGCGTGATTGAGAATCGTGACATTATCCTTCACACAAAGGGCGATACCGTACACAATTATTGTTATCTTTCAGATGCCATAACAGGCATGACGACGGTGTTGTGTAAGGGAGAGGTTGCGAAGGCCTATAATCTTGCAAATGAAAAAACTGATATTTCGATTTATGATATGGCAGTCATGCTTTGCAAAATGTTTCCGGAAAAGAAGCTAAAGGTAATTGTAGAAGCAGATAATAATATCGAAAAATTTGGTTATCCGCCTGCTAATAAATCAAGACTTGCAACCAAAAAAATAGAAGACTTAGGCTGGAGAGCCACTGTTGATCTCGAGGAGATGTTTGATAGGCTGATTCAGGATATGACTTTTCAGACAGGAAAGGAAGCTAAATGAAGGACTTTCTACCAATAAACAAACAGGATATGGAAAAAAGAGGCTGGGATCAGGTAGATTTTGCCTATGTCATCGGAGACGCCTATGTTGACCATTCCTCCTTCGGACCGGCAATAATAAGTCGTATTTTGGAGGCTCATGGCTATAGGGTTGGAATTATTTCTCAGCCTGATTGGAAAAACTCTGAAAGCATAGATGCGTTCGGTCG
>CAZVBH010000127.1:0-5410 GCA_964625275.1 uncultured Lachnoclostridium sp. | reverse complement strand
AAGGAATCCCTTATTTTCGGGCTTTTCACTCTCTTAAAACGTTAACAAAGAGATAATTCTGTGGATTATTGAGTTATCTTTGCGTAGCTACTGCGATGCAAGAAAAGATAATATTAATCGGACATTTTCAAAACAGTTCAAATTCACTGAAAAGCCCTCGGAATCTATAGTTCCGAGGGCTTTCCTTTTTACTGCTTTTTTCTAACTATAATTTTTTTTTGCTATCAAAGCGGATATTCCGGGTATGCTTCGCTACTTGCTCATAACCTTAAAGCCACTTCGATAAGGTTAAATTCACCTTTTATTTATTAATACTCTTCACATTCAGCAGACTTTGATATCCACTTGTAAATCATGGATGGTCTTCCACCGGTAGAATAGTTAATAGCCATAGTTACATAACCGGCTTCGGTCAAATATGACATATAACGTCTGATTGTTACTCGGGAAAGAGACATTCCTTTAACAATTTCATCAATTGTAAGAGAATTATCTGCATTAGCTTCAAGGTAGCTTAAAAACCGCTTACAGGTATCCTGTTGGATACCCTTTTGGAGAATAACACCTCTAAATGCAGTCGGTGCAAGTGAGGCAGCCTCATGATTTTTGTACTGTATACTGTCTAAAACCTCTTGCGATAAGTAATCGGCTGAATGAAGAATACGAGCTCTGGAGATAAAGCTATTAAGAGCACTTTCAAATCGTTCCCTGGTATATGGCTTAATCAGATAATCCAGAATACCATAGCTGTTAAGCATTCTGAAAAAAGAAGCATCGTTGTCCATTGTAAGAATAATCACCTGCGTATTAATCTTATTTTGACGAATGTATTCCATAAATTCCAGTCCGTTCATACCTGGGAGATGAATATCTAAAAGAATTAGGTCCGTAGGATTTTTAATGAGATGCTTAATTGCCAAATCACATGATCTAAAGCAACCGGTAAGACGAAAATCCTTACAGCCATTTAAAAAAGAAGTGTTCAGACTGATTATAACAGGATCATCTTCAATAATAATAACATTGTACATAAAATTCCCCTTCGATTGTAGTTACAATATATAGCTTGAGAGGTCATTATAAGCTTATAACAAATATTAATCAATGGAGTTTTATCTTACAAATGACAATATGAATAAGGTTAGAAAATACATTTAAGCTTTTTTAGACTAATTTCAAAATATTATATCACTTATAAATAATCCTGGATGTAAAAGTAGAATTTGTTAGAAATTTTAGCTACTGGTTTAAGTTAATTTTAGCTTGTGGTTCTATACTTGCTTTAAAAATTAACACATGGGTGTGGAAGTGAGGGTTTAATTATGCAATGGAAAAAGGTTAAAAAATTAATTACAGTGGTTTCTGCATTAGCTATAGTTACAAGTCTTGTAGGCTGTGGCAGTAAATCAGATTCTGGCAGCTCTGATGAAAAGGCATCCGAGGCAGTTGCTGAACAGCTTACCGGAAATATCTTAGCTTATGATACTGATGATGATCTTTCATCAAAGACAGTTGTTGGCTCAGTTACATCAATTGATGACGATACACTTACCTTGAGTATTATGGGTGCCTTTGACAGTGATGAAATTGAAAATTTCACCAATATGGCAGCAGGTGGCTTTGGTGGAGAAGCACCTTCAGATACAGATGGCTTTACAATGGATGGCAATGAATCAGACGGCTTAGTCTTAGATGGCGACAATTCCTCAGATGGCTTTGATTTTAGTGAAGGTGGCTTTTCTGATGGTGAAATGCCAGAAAAGCCTGAGGGAGATGGCAGTGAAAGTGGTGATGGAAGCATTCCTGATAATGCAGCTGGAGAAGTACCTGAAAAGTCCGATGGAGACGAAGCTAAGGGCAGTGCTGGCGAAGCACCGGAAAAGCCTGATGGTGATACTACTCAGGACAGTGCTGGCGAAGCACCGGAAAAGCCTGATGGCGATAGCTCTTCAGATACTGACGGAGAAGCACCTGAAATGCCTTCAGGTGGTGGCTTTGGTAATGGCAGTGAGCAGCCATCAGATAATAGCTCAGAGAGTGGTCTGATACTGGAAGGTGATGCTTCAGATTCTTCCGGACAGCCTGGCGGCGATATGAATTTTGATGGTACACAGCCAGGTGGTGACATGAGCTTTGATGGTGCTGAAAATGCATCCGGAACACTTACAATCCAGGACGAGTCGGTTATTTCCTGGTATGAAAGTGGAGAGACAGCTTCACTTTCTGATATCGAAGAAGGTATGATGATAGCAATTGTATTCGATGAAAATGGCTTGATTTCAGAAATAAAAATTGCAGATGCGACTGATTTTGGAATGGGTGGAGATATGGCTCAATTTGGTGGAGACATGTCTCAATCCGGAGGAATGGGTGGACAATCCTCAGATGTTGACAGTTATACAGCAGTCAATGAATATACAGAGGATACTGAGATTGAAGATGAAAGCTTTGAGTCTTCAGGAGCTGATGAAAATGCAATTCTTGTATCAGCTGGTGCAGAGGCAACACTTAGTGGCATAACAGTTGACAGAACCTCAGATGATAGCACAGGTGGAGATGATTCAAGCTTTTATGGCGTAGGAGCCGCCGTTTTGACAACAGATGGCACTGCTTATATCAGTGATAGTGAAATAACAACCGATTCAGCCGGTGGTGCAGGTGTTTTTGCTTATGGGGATGGAACAGTTTACGTAAAGGACTCAACTATTAGTACTAAAAAGGATACCTCAGGCGGTATTCATGCAGCAGGTGGTGGAACACTTTACGCCTGGAACCTTGATGTTACTACTGAAGGAGGCTCGGCTGCCGCAATTCGCTCAGACCGTGGTGGTGGCACAATGGTAATTGATGGCGGAACATATACAAGTAATGGTACAGGTTCACCTTCAGTTTATTGTACAGCTGATATTGCAGTCAATGATGCAACTCTTACAGCAAATGGCTCAGAAGCAATTTGTATGGAAGGTCTCAATACAATACATTTATTTAATTGTGATATAAGTGGAAACATGAGTGATGATTCACAAAATGACACGACCTGGAACATAATTGTATATCAGAGCATGTCAGGTGATTCAGAAGTAGGAAACAGCACAATGCAGATAATCGGTGGTAGTGTTACTGCTAAGAATGGCGGAATGTTCTATACAACAAATACTGAATGCGATATTCTTATTCAGGATGTTGATTTTACCTATGCCAAAGATAGTGAATTTTTCCTGATGTGTACCGGTAATAATAACCAGCGTGGATGGGGAACTACGGGCGCTAATGGATCAGACTGTACCTTTACAGCCATTAGTCAGGAAATGGAAGGAAATATTATATGGGACAGCATAAGTGAGCTGGATTTCTATATGATGGATGGAAGTACACTTACAGGTGCTTTTATAAATGATGAAACCTATGCCGGCAATGGTGGTGACGGATATGCCAATATCTATATAAGTGGAAATTCAACATGGGTAGTAACTGAGGATTCTACACTTACAAGCATTTGTAACAGAGGAAAGATAGTTGATGCTTCCGGCAATCAGGTAAAAATTGTTTCAACAGATGGAACAGTTCTTATAGATGGTGATAGTGATGTAACAGTAACAGTTTCATCATATACAGAAGCTGATTTTGCTGGTTCATCTCAGGCAGCAGAATGGTCTGATTATGCAGTAGATGAATTTTAAAGCAGAATCGTAAGTATAACAATATGCTAATATAATTTAAACCTATCTGAAAAGTTGTGAGCAAGTAGCGAAGCGTACCCGGAATATCCGCTTTGATAAAATTAAATTGGATGAATATTTCAGACAGTAAACTTTAATATTGCTATAAACTTCTTAATATTTCTCCCGGACCCCTGAATTTCTCCATTTCAGGGGTCTTTTTATATTTCATTCACTACGTACGTTAATGACAACTGTCTTGACAATCAGAGAAGCGACATTAAGAGTAACCTGCAAATGTGAAGCTGTTTGTGGGGTACTTGATTTTAGTCATAAATGCAGGTTGTTTTGAATAAGCTTAAAAAAATAGGGAATATCAAAGGAATTCTTCTTTTGAGAGACTATATAGCAGAACGTGTAATAAATATTTCTAATTATATTGTAAAGAATAAGGCTACGGTTAGACAGGCGGCAAAATGCTTTGGAGTAAGCAAATCAACTGTCCATCAGGATGTGACGAAAAAACTGGAAAAAATAGACCGAGGTCTTGCAAAACAGGTTAGAATGGTTTTAGATATAAATAAAGAAGAAAGACACATAAGAGGTGGGCTTGCAACAAAAAGCAAATATCAGAAGTAAATATATACGAAAATAAAAAAAAGAGTTATAATAGAGCTTGTCAAAAGGTATTAAATAAGAAATTGGCTCTTGTAGCTGAGGCTTTTTTTGTTGTGAAGTCTTAGCAGATTATTGCCGGATGACTCTTGTTTAGTTACTGAAGAATTAGCCAGGGAGATGCAAAAAAATGAATAAACCTATAATAAAAAAAGAAAATGTAGAAGCTCTTTTAGATACCAAATTTATAAAAGCCTTTGATTTGCAGTATGAAGAGGGTAAACATTATTATGATGCCACCAGAAGGAAGCTTGAGGATTTGGTTGCAGTAAAAACAGATGAGGAATTTAAGACTATGCTTCCGGATGCTGTGAGCTGCTTTGTAATCATTAAGGTTAAAGATGAAGAACCAAAACTGCTTCTCTCTTATGAATACAGATATCCGGCAGGAAGATTCCTTTTATCAGTACCGGCAGGCTTAATTGATCCGGCAGATAAAAATAGTAAAAATCCACTATTTGAAACAGCAGTTAGAGAAATAAAAGAAGAAACCGGAATTAAAGTAAAGGAAACAGATAAACTTACAGTAGTTAATCCTCTTGCATTCAGTACCCCCGGAATGTCTGATGAAAGCAATGCACTCGTCTGTGCAGTAATAAGCCTTGATAATACCTCAATGCTTACACAGACGGGTGCCGAAGGTTCTGAATGCTTTAATGGATTTGCACTTCTTACAAAAGAAGAAGCAAAAGAAATTCTAAACAATGGAAGAGATAAATTCGGAAATTTCTATTCGATATTTACATGGGGAGCACTGACTTATTTCGTGGCAGACCTTTGGAAATAAGCTATTTTTTCTATTCATTGGCATAGATAAGACCATAAATACTACCGCAGATTACGATGATAAATAGCCAATAAACCTAATTAGTTAATGCGTTCTATCACACATCTGTGCTTCTTAGCATTGGCTCCGTCTTTTTCATAGCTGATTCCAACAAGCAAAATCTCACCCTTATAACCATCTAAGGCTTTTAAGTATTTATTATTTTTAATCTGGTCAATTGCAGTCTCAGCCTTTTTATTCCACTTGAGTTCTACAATCATGGCAGGCTTTTCTACTCCTGGCTTTGGTA
>CAZVBH010000126.1:0-5419 GCA_964625275.1 uncultured Lachnoclostridium sp. | reverse complement strand
AAGATGTACCGTTTTCATGAATTCAAAGGTTAAGCAGGCTCAAAAGGAAGGTGCTACTGTAGCTGATATTTCTGCAGGTCTTGCTTATTCTGTTATTAAAAATGCTCTTTATAAGGTAATAAAGGTTGCCGATGCATCCGAGCTTGGAAAACGTGTCGTTGTACAGGGTGGTACCTTCTATAATGATGCAGTTCTTCGTTCATTTGAAAAGGTTGCAGGCTGTGAAGCTGTTAGACCGGACATCGCCGGAATCATGGGTGCTTTCGGTGCTGCTCTTATTGCAAGAGCCCATTATGAACGCCAGGAAAGCACAATGCTTCCAATCGAAGACATAAGAGAGCTTAAATTTGAGACCTCAATGAACAGATGTAAGGGATGTACTAATGCCTGCCTTCTTACTATAAATAAATTCTCGGGTGGCAGACAGTTTATCTCCGGAAACCGTTGTGAACGTGGTCTCGGACTCGAAAAGAATAAAGACAACATACCTAATCTTTTCGATTACAAACTTAGAAGAACCTTTAATTACTATAAGCCACTTCAGCAGACTGAAGCTACAAGAGGCAAGGTAGGTATTCCTAGAGTCCTCAATATGTATGAAAATTATCCTTTCTGGTATACCTTCTTTACAGAGCTTGGCTATCAGGTTGTTCTTTCACCTGTCAGCAGCAGAAAGATTTATGAGCTGGGTATCGAATCAATTCCTAGTGAATCTGAATGTTATCCTGCCAAGCTTGCACATGGACATATTTCATGGCTTATTAAGCATGATGTTCCTTATATCTTCTATCCATGTATTCCTTATGAGCATCAGGAGGACAAGGGTGCCGGTAATCACTACAACTGCCCAATCGTTACATCTTATGGTGAAAACATTAAGAATAATGTAGATGAGCTTAAAACCACTGATATTGTTTATGAAAATCCTTTCCTTTCATTTGAAAGTAAAGAAATCATTACAAATGGTCTTTTAAGACATTTCGGTGCAAAGGGAATCGATAGCGCTGAAATCACAAAGGCTGCTTCGGATGCCTGGGATGAAATGATGGCTTATAAGGATGATATCCGTAAAAAGGGCGAGGAAACACTTAAATATCTCGAAGAAACAGGTCGTACAGGTATTGTTCTTGCAGGACGTCCTTATCACATTGACCCAGAGATTCATCATGGAATCCCGGATATGATTACTTCCTATGGCGTTGCAGTTCTTACAGAAGACAGCATCTCTCATCTTGGAAATATTGACAGACCTATGATTGTAGTTGACCAGTGGATGTATCATACAAGACTTTATAACGCTGCAAGCTTTGTAAGAACAAGGGAAGACCTCGAGCTTATTCAGCTTAATTCCTTTGGTTGTGGTCTAGATGCTGTTACTACTGATGGTGTTGCAGATATTTTAAATGCTTCCGGTAAGATTTATACCTGTCTTAAGATTGATGAAGTTAATTCACTTGGAGCTGCAAGAATCCGAGTGCGTTCTCTTCTTTCAGCAATGAAGGACAGAAAGCGTAATGGTGTCAAGCCTGAGATTCATTCTTCTGCTCATCACAGAGTTATATTTACTGAGGAAATGCGTGATTCAGGTTATACTCTCCTTGCACCTCAGATGTCACCAATTCATTTTAACCTTTTGGAGCCTGCACTTCATTCTTGTGGTTACAATGTTGTTATTTTGGACAATGACGGCAGGGAATCGGTTGATGTAGGTCTTAAATATGTAAATAATGATGCATGTTATCCATCACTTTGCGTTGTTGGTCAGATTATGGATGCCCTGCTTTCAGGCAAATATGATTTGAACAAAACAGCTGTACTTATTACTCAGACCGGTGGTGGATGTCGTGCTACTAACTATATCGGATTTATCAGACGTGCTCTTAAGAAAGCCAATATGGAACAGATACCGGTTGTTTCAGTAAATGCAAGCGGTTTGGAATCTAATCCTGGACTTAAGTTTAATTATGATATGATTAAAAAAGCTCTTCAGGCGCTTATTTATGGAGATGTTCTCATGAGATGTCTCTACAGAGTTCGTCCTTATGAGCTTGTTCCCGGCTCTGCAAATGCTTTGTACAAGAAATGGAATGACAAGCTAAGTAATGACATTAAACATGCCACATGGCACAGCTTTAATAAAAATGTCAAGGCAATAATTCGAGAATTCGATACTTTTCCGATTGATGAGAACCTTAAGAAGCCTAGAGTTGGTGTAGTTGGCGAAATTCTTGTTAAATACGCTCCGGCTGCAAATAACTATTTGGTTGATTTGCTTGAGGCTGAAGGTGCTGAAGCTGTTGTACCGGACCTTATCGATTTCTTCATGTACAGCTGCTATGATGCTAAGTACAAGGCTGATAACCTCGGTAAGAGCAAAAAATCCGGCAAGATTAATATGATGGTTATTCGTATTATTGATCTTTGTAGAAAAACTGCAAGAAAAGAATTTGAAGCTAGTAAAAGATTTACTCCTATGGCTGACATTGAAGAACTTGCAGAAATGGCAACTCCTATCGTATCTGTTGGTAACATGACAGGTGAAGGTTGGTTCTTAACAGGTGAAATGCTTGAGCTTATCAAGAATGGAACGCCTAATATTGTTTGCTGCCAGCCATTTGCATGTCTGCCTAATCATATTGTTGGTAAGGGTGTTATTAAAGAGCTTAGATTGCGCTATCCTGAATCGAATATCGTTGCAATTGATTATGATCCAGGTGCTAGTGAAGTTAATCAGCTCAATAGAATTAAATTGATGCTTTCGACAGCAGGGAAGAACTTAAAATAAGTTTACGTGTAAAAAAATGACGGGCATGCTTAAAATATGATGCACGACGAGCGCGCTTCGCGCCTATCATGCTCTTTCGTGCAAACATATTTTAAGCATGCCCTGTATAATGAGTGTTTTATGAACGTGGGCTTTCTATTTTGTAATAATTAAATATATTTGAATAATTAAATATATTATTAAGATAGCTTCCTGCTGTGCGAAAGCATTATAGGGAAAACGAGAAAAAGAGGGACATCCGAATGGATGTCCCTCTTTTTTACTGGATTCGTTTAAATACAATTACGAGTCTTCCGTTATCATCATAGATTTTATAGCAGGTGGACAAGGTTACTAATTCTTCTCCATAGGTTGCTGTAAATCCTGAGTCGTAGCTACTCATTTCGCCCATATAGGATACGTAGGTATTGAACTCTTCTTCTGTTAGATTACCTGTATATTTATAGTATTTGAAGCAGGTATCTGCTGTAGTATAAATTTTTGTAATTACTACATCCATGAGTTCATAGATGCCTTCGCCATAGGCTGTATTTAGGTAGCAATATTTATGTTCTGTTGCCCAATCGTCTTCGAGATAATATCTGAGGTCATGGAAGGCTGAGCCGTCTCTCATGTTATGACCATAAATCAGATAATTCTGGCTTTCGTTAAGCAAGGTTCCT
Organism: uncultured Lachnoclostridium sp.; assembly: GCA_964625275.1. Taxonomy (GTDB): domain Bacteria; phylum Bacillota; class Clostridia; order Lachnospirales; family Lachnospiraceae; genus UBA3775. The sequence goes on along the minus strand of CAZVBH010000126.1, from coordinate 1,972 downwards.
TCTGCCATGAAAGGGAGACCTCGGAATAAATAGTTTCCTTCAAGATCTTTGTAGAGATATTTATCGTATTGCTCCGGAGTATACATAACCGGATAGTTAATATTTGTGTCCGGTATGTAGAGCCATCCGATGCAATCTGAATTTAAATCATGAAGGGTTTGATACTTTGCTGCCCATGAATCAGAAATTTGATCATTATAATCACCAACTATTGATGCATAAACCTGCTCATCCGGGAAGAATATATCATCGTCAGTGCTGGTTACTATTACAGGAGCTGTGGCTATATCTCCGACAATATCCTGAAGATCACTCATTTCATTATTGTAAACATAACCTGTATAGTAATAAATTCCAATTCTAGCTACGCAATAAACGAAGATTAGTATACATGCAACCATTATGCAATTGTAAATCATACGTTTACGCTTATTGGCAGGTGGCGGTACATCAGAGTCTTCGATATTTTCCAGAAACTCATCAGTATCGTCCTCATCTTCTTTTGTGAAATCATCAGAAATCTCATCAGTTGAAATTTCATTTGAAAACATACCAGCCTGTTCATCACCTGGAACTTCATCAGAGACATCACCGGCATTTTCAACAGTTGAAATTTCTTCAGCATTTAAAGCTGGATTAGTTTCACTAAATTGATTATCATATTTCAATTCATCCTCGGATTCAAAATCATTTTCAGAATTAAATTCATTATTTGATTCAAATTTTTCAGAATTCAAATTTTCGTTATCATCTGAATTGTCTGCAAATTCAAGTTCATCATTAACAACTGAATCATTTGCAAATTCAAGTTCATGATTTAAATTTGGTTCATCATAATAATTTAATTCGTTATTATAATCAGATTCTGAAAGAGGATTTTCATAATAGTTATCTAAATCAGGTGAATCCTCATCCAATAAAGCTTCCGGGTCTTCTTCACCAATAATTTCATCCGCAACTTCTTCGTACTCGTCCGATTCAATTAAGTCAGTTAGAGACTTTAAGAAGTCTGTGGAATCCATATTTTCATCGTGTGCTAGACCTGCTATATCTGCAAATAAATTGGATTTAACTTCACCATCCTTGGACAACTTCTTCTTATCATCATCCATAGAATGCAATTAACACCTTTCAGTTCACATAATCATAGATATTATACTACACTTTTTAAAGTAATTCTACTATTGATTTTGTATTATCAAAGTTATTTCAATGGAATATTTCGTTAAAAGAAATCTTAATTCCATGAGAATTCAATTCCATATCATCTGCAACTTTTTCTTATTTTTAACACAGTCTGTCAAATACATATTTATTAAAGTCTGATATGGAATATCCAACTCGGCTGCCTGCTCTTTAAAATAGTCAATAGTAGCCGGCGCAATTTTAATTGTTACCTGCTTCTTTAGCTCTTTAGCATATGGATTTTTTCTAGGATTTAATTTTTCTACATCATATTCCTCTAACATAACAATCTGCCTCCTTTTTAGTAGCTTTTCTTGCAGAAATGATTCTAATTACTTCATCAGATTCTCTATAACAATGACAAACAATACATATATTAGACTGATCACTTATCCCCAGAAGTATGAAACGATCTTCATCCTCTGAATGCTCAATATCATCAAATAAAATTGCATTATCATCATAAAAAACTGATTTAGCTTCTTTGAAATCAATCCCATGTTTTTTAATATTAATTTGATTCTTATTTTCATCCCATGCAAAATACACTAACATGCCTCCTCTCATTACAAAATAATTATAATATATTTACCTTATAAAATCAATTATTAAATATTTATATTCGAACTTTTTTCCTTATTTTTATAAATATATATGGTATTTTGGCTCTAAATGTATTATAATATTTGCGGTGCGTACTGATTATTCTCAGTAGCAAAGGCGGACATGAAAATAAAAGCCGGTTACTTTTATTAAATTAGATATGTCTGACCAAAGTTTGAAAGGA
>CAZVBH010000125.1:0-5491 GCA_964625275.1 uncultured Lachnoclostridium sp. | reverse complement strand
TTGCTGCACGCCATCTTCTTTCGCCGGCGATTATCTCATAATAATCTTTTCTGTCCTGCACCAATATAGGCTGTAAAAGTCCAAACTGTTTTATTGAATCAGCTAATTCCTGTAATGCATCTTCATCAAAATTTTTACGGGGTTGTTCCCTGTTTGGCTCAACCTTTGTTATTTTCACTAAGGTTTCTGCCTTTTTTTCATCGATTTGATTGTCTTTGACACCTGCTGATTTATTTGTATCATCTATAGGAATCAAAGAATCCAAACCTCTTCCTAGTCCTCTCGCTGCCATTATTTTGCTGTCTCCTTTTATGTTCTTTAATTGTTATTGCTTATCACTTCATCAGCCAATAGCATATAGCTTTCCGCACCTGCCGATTTCGGGTCATACATATTTATAGGCTGTCCATAGCTTGGTGCCTCTGCAAGTCTGATGTTTCTTGGTATTAATGTATTGTAAACCTTGTGATTTAGATGGCTCTTTACATTTTCAACAACCTGAGCTGAAAGATTTGTTCGTGAGTCATACATGGTAAATACTACACCGTCCATATCCAAGTCGGGATTTAATCTCTCCTTAACAAGATTTACAGTATGTATCAACTGGCTTAAACCTTCCAACGCATAATACTCACACTGTATAGGTACAAGCACTGAGTCAGCAGTAGTCATGGCATTAACTGTAAGTAAATTCAATGATGGTGGACAATCAATTATAATAAAATCATATTTATCCTTTACCCAGTCAACTTCATTCTTTAGTATATACTCTTTTTTATCTACACCTATAAGTTCTATTTCTGCGGCGGCAAGATTTACATTTGATGGCAGTATAGAAATATTTGGAAAAACTTCCTTTATAATACAATCTTCTATGGAACAGTCTCCTAACATTAATTCATAAATTGTGTTTTCCAACTCATTTTTTTCAATGCCATATCCACTTGTAGTATTTCCCTGTGGATCGATATCGATAACTAGCACTTTTTTACCTTTAGCTGCTATACATGCAGATAAATTAATTGAGGTTGTTGTCTTACCAACTCCGCCCTTTTGGTTTGCAATTGCAATTATTCTCCCCATTTTTTCCTCCAAGGTTTATTAAATTTTTATCTAGATATTAACACCACATAAAATTATTATACCACCAATATTTTTAATAATCCATAGAGATTTACATATTTTTATAAATGTTTCACGTGAAACATTGTTGTTATTTACCATTACAAATACCTTATTATTCAATATTTTTAAACCACAAATTAAAAAACATTGCTATTTGCCTGTCGCTGGTCTGAATAGCAATGTTTCACGTGAAACATATTAATCATGAACTGTAATTATGCCATTTCTTATACAAAATACAGCCGCCTGAGTTCTGTCATTACAATCAATTTTCTTATAGATGTTTGCAAGGTGATTTTTAACAGTGCTCTCACTTATATCAAGTGTCCTTCCTATATCTTTATTTATATTTCCAACAGCTACCAATTTCAAAACTTCCAATTCTCTTTCAGACAACTTTTCGAGTTTAGACTTATCTATATCCCTTGCAATTAGTTTAGAATTTAAAAGAGGTATCATACTTGGCTGTACAAATTTTTCACCTTCATTTACCAGCCGGATAGCTCTTATCAATTCTTTAGAATCAGAATCCTTCAACAGGTATCCTTCGACTCCCATATCAATTGCCTTAATAAGATATTCTATTTCATTATGTACAGTGAGTATAAGTATTTTAGGTCTGTTTTTTCTGCGTTTCAATGCATGAAGCGTATCAAGTCCATTCATGTCAGGCATGTTTATATCCAGAAGAATTATATCAGGTTTAATAAATCTTAATTTAGTCATACATTCATTTCCGTTGCATGCTTCGCCAGTAACTTTAATCTCATCATCTAATTCAATTAGATTTTTTAAGCCTTCACGAACCATATTATGATCATCAACTATCATTACACTAATCATCTAGTCGCCTCCTTGTAAAACATAGTTCAACGATACAAAATTATAATGGAATACTGACATCTATATGAGTACCTTTAATATTATTATCATCTGCAGTAATTGTAATTTCACCAGACAACAACGCAACTCTTTCCTTCATAAATTCTAATCCAAAATGAGTATTCTTGTCGTAGTCACTATCAAATCCAATTCCGTCATCATCAATGTTAATTTTAACAAAATTATCTTCCTGTTTTACACTGATAGAAACATTATCCGCAGAAGAATGTTTAATTATATTTCTGCATGCCTCATAGACTATACGGTAAATTGATATTGCTACCACGCCATCAGATATATCTATATTATCAACATCAAATATGACATTCATTTCCGGTTTGCTTGAACACAATTTGTCTTTAAGCCGGGTAAATGACGCATCCCATCCAATATCATCAAATGTCATAGGACGTAAATCATATATTGTTTCACGCATGCCGTTTATAATATTTTTTATCTGCTTTCTGGAACTTACAATCTCTAATCTTGACTGTGTCAAATCTTTATCCAAGTAAAAAAGTGCTAACTCTAGCTCCTGCGACAAATGTATCATGTCCTGAACAGTAGTATCATGAAGTTCCTCTGCTATGCGTCGTCTCTCCGTTTCCTGCATTAATAAAATATCTCTTTTTTCCATAATTATCTCCATCACAAGGGTTCTTTTGAAGGAAGTCCCGCTTTTCTTGGATATTTTTTTGGTGTTGCCTTAATCTTTTTTATCATAAATAAGTTTCTATATATATCAGAATTGGGAAGCGTAAACTCCTTTTGTCCATACACCTCACCACCAATAATTTTTATGGCATTTTCTGCAGACTGCATTTCTTCTGAAATTTTTTCTGACTTATATGATATAAAATACCCGCCTATCTTCACATAGGGTAAACAATATTCTGATAAAGTTGATAGATTTGCCACAGCACGCGATACACATATATCAAATTTTTCACGCAATAATTCAGGTTTTGCATAGTCCTCAGCCCTGCCATGAATAGCTTCTATATTTTCCAGTTCAAGCTGGTCTATCACCTCATTCAGAAACTTGACACGTTTTCCAAGTGAATCAAGCAACGTAATATTAAGCTTTGGGAATGCTATCTTTAAAGGAATTCCTGGAAATCCTGCACCTGTTCCCACATCAATAATGGAATATTCCTTATCACAATCAATAGCTGTACATAAAGAAAGACTGTCAATAAAATGTTTCGTGCAAACCTCGTCAAACTCAGTGATAGCCGTAAGATTCATAAAACTGTTCCATTCCACCAACAACTCATAATATTTCATAAACTGCTCATACTGTCTTTCGCTAAGGCTTATTCCAAGCTCATTTACTCCATATTTGAATTTTTCTAAATTATATTGACTTAAATTCATATTTTATTCCTTTATAAATCACATATGTTATTTTATACAAACACACGTCTACATAACAAATATAACATAAACTTACATTATTTTCCACAAATTATCACTTAATATGCTCCAAATAAACTAAGAGTACAGATATATCAGCCGGAGAAACACCTGATATTCTTGATGCCTGTCCCACAGAAACAGGTTTAAATCTGCTAAGCTTTTGTCTTGCCTCAAGACGCAGATTTTTAATATTGTCATAATCAATATCTACAGGTATCTTCTTCTTTTCAATTTTCTTATACTGCTCTACCTGCTTTAACTGTCTTTTGATATATCCGTCATATTTTATATTAATATTAATCTGCTCTATCACATCCTCTGAAAGCTCTGGTCTTTCACTGTCAAGCTCTGCAATCATCTCATAAGAAAGCTCTGGCCTGCTTATAAGCTCAGCAAGCGAAGCTGCAGTCTTTAATCCGGTACTTCCCTTGCTCTCAAGAAATTCCTGAACAGCCTTATTTGCACCCACCTTCACATTTTTGAGTCTCTCTGTTTCAGCTTCTATAAGCTCTTCCTTTTTACATACATAATCATACTGTTCTTTGGACACAAGTCCCACTTCATATCCTATCTTTCTAAGGCGCAAATCCGCATTGTCCTGACGGAGAAGAAGCCGGTATTCTGCCCTCGAAGTCATCATTCGATAAGGCTCAAAATTCTCTTTTGTCACTAAATCATCAATCAATACACCGATATAAGCCTGTGAACGGTCAAGCACAACCTGCTCTTTTCCCTGCACAAATAATCCGGCATTTATTCCGGCAATCAATCCCTGTGCCGCAGCCTCCTCATAACCGCTACTTCCATTAAACTGTCCGCCGCTGAAAAGACCGGATATTTTCTTAAATTCAAGAGTCGGATAAAGCTGGTCGGGATTAATACAGTCATACTCAATAGCATAAGCATTTCTGACAATCTTACAGTTTTCAAGTCCCGGCACAGTCCTGTACATAGCAAGCTGCACATCCTCGGGAAGCGAGGAACTCATACCGCCAACATACATTTCATTCGTATGAAGTCCTTCCGGTTCTATAAACACCTGATGTCTGGGCTTATCGGCAAATTTTACAACCTTGTCCTCAATTGATGGACAATACCTTGGACCTGTTCCCTCTATAATTCCGGCATAAATAGGTGAGCGGTCAAGATTATTCCTTATAATTTCATGTGTATTCTCATTTGTATAAGTAAGCCAGCAGGAAACCTGTTCTTTCTGCACAGCCTCAGGATTAGTAGAAAACGAAAAAGGCACAACCTTTTTATCTCCAAATTGCTCCTCCATCTTACTGAAATCAATAGACCTCTTATCCATTCTTGCTGGAGTTCCCGTCTTAAATCTTCTCATTTCTATACCAAGTGATTTAAGGCTGTCCGTCAGGTAATTAGCCGCCTGAAGCCCATTCGGCCCTGTATATGTAATAGACTCTCCGCAAAGACACCTCGCCTTAAGATAAGTACCTGTACAGAGCACAACTGCCTTCGCTTCATAAACAGCCCCGGTATACGTCTTTATACCGATAATCTTTTTCGTATAAAGACCATCCTTTTCTTCTAAATCCTCAGCCAGAAGTTCAACAACCTCAGCCTGCTTTATAGTCAAATGCTCCTGATTTTCAAGCACACGCCTCATCTCTCTTGAATAGTCAGCCTTATCAGCCTGAGCACGAAGCGAATGAACCGCTGGTCCTTTAGACGAATTTAACATCTTTGACTGTATAAAAGTCTTATCTATATTCTTACCCATCTCACCGCCAAGTGCATCAAGCTCCCTCACAAGATGTCCTTTAGAAGAACCACCAACATTCGGATTACATGGCATGAGCGCAATACTGTCCACACTCACAGTAAACACAACCGTTTCCAATCCCATTCTCGCACAGGCAAGCGCTGCCTCACACCCCGCATGACCAGCACCAACAACACAAACATCAACTTTTTCCCTAATTTCAGGCATTTTAAAATCCTTCTTTCTAAATACTAAAACATACACTAGTGTGTCTAGGGGACAAATATTGTTTTCTCCATAAAATTGACCGAACTAGTTCCTAAAATCGCGTAGCCGTTA
>CAZVBH010000124.1:0-5509 GCA_964625275.1 uncultured Lachnoclostridium sp. | reverse complement strand
CCACAAGTCCATTTCTTGCAGCATTAAAGTCAAGTCCGTCAACACTCTTTAACGAAATAAATATCACCGGATATTTACCCATATGTTTTTCACAAATTTCTTTGTTATCAGTAATCTTCAATCCATCAAAAAGAGATTTATTACAACCAACCTCAAAGAATGATTTGAGCATACTCATGTTCAAGGTCTTGCCAAAACGGCGAGGTCTGGTATATAAGGTTACTTTATTTATATTTTTGGTAATATCAAAAATCAAATCTGTCTTGTCAACGTAGTAGTAATCATTTTTGATTAATTCCGGAAAATTTTCGATTCCTATTGGAAACATTTTCTTCTTTAAATTAATATCAGCCAATTATTTCACCTCGCTTTATAGAAACAAACCTGTTTTCAGTTAATTTCTTTATTGGGCATATAACCCTTTACTAAGTGTTTGACACTTCCCCTAGCTAAAGCAAGGGGTTTTACGACACTTTGGATAAACATTTCTTGTATTATACATTAATATCTGAGCATTCTCAATGATTAAATTTTATTTGATGACTATTTTTCCAGCAGAAATAACTTTCTTCTGTAGAAAAAAAACAGTAGTCCTTATTGTTCTTCAAGTATAATAACATCCCAGTCCTTTAATTCAAGGGAGTCTGATTCGTCTTCAGTCATTTTATAATCTAGGCCGGTAAGTAAATCTGTATACTGTTTTGAGTAAGCTGAAGCTTCTGTATTTCCTTCATCTGCTGTATGAATTTGACCTTCATACATACTACCAGCCACTGAATTATTACCAACTGCTCCCGGAATTACATCCGTTAAGCTTACGCTTACAGGCTGGGAGGTGTAGTTAAATATATAATGAAGCTTTTTACCTGCTTCATTAATTCCACTTCTTACAGTAAGCGGCCAATTTGCTTTTGGATAAGCAATTCCGGCTTTTTGATATACATAAGCATAGAGGGCTTTCAAGGCTTCTTTTGTAATATAAGCACCTACGTAGTAAGCTCTTCCGTTTCCAAAGCTATGCTCTGAAATTGCTCCAAAGCGGCCCCAATACCGGTGGTCATAGCAAGCAAGAAGCTCTGTCTCGCCACAAACCTCAGGTTCGAACTGTCCTTTTATTGTAGGCTTTGAACCAGCTTTAGTGAGAAGCTCCATGAAGTATTCGATGTTTTTATAATCTTTGCCTGCATTAATACATTCTCCGGCTTTAATGCCATTGCCTGCATTAATACAATATCCTGATTTCAACCAAGCTCCTACCGGCATAAGCTTAGCTGTACCCGGAATTGTGAAGCTTTGATAGGTAATTCCGAAAACGTCCGTCATTCCATGAGGCTGGGCATCATCATAGACGGTAAGATTTCTGTCTGCCACAAAGGACTTGAAGGAGCCAATAAGTATTCCTCCGTTAGCTACAAAGTAACGAAGCTCGGCTATCAGTTCATCTGAGGCTGAATACATGGCAGGTATAATGATTACCTTGTATTTAGATACATCGAGCTTTTCAGCATGTACAATGTCGCACTCAATATTCATCTCATAAAGGCTGTCGTACATCCATCTTACAACATCATTGTAGGAAAGGTCTTTGTCGATAGGGAACCATTTGAAGGATGTCAGTGACCTGTTATCAACTAAAATTGCCGTTGAATTATTCTTTTTAATTATTGCTTCTCTGCCTAATCTTTGAAGCTCACGTCCGATTTCACAGCAATCACGATAAGTCTCATTTGGTACTAGATCATGGCTGAGTACACCTCGCCAATAGGTCTCGTAGCCATTGTGAATTGACTGCCAGTTCCAGTACATCACGCCCTCTGCTCCACTTGCAATATGTGAATAGGCGTGAAGCCTGAGCTGTCCAGGAAATGGTGTCCAGTATTTAAAGGCCTGTGCCTGACTTTCAAGCACAAGATAATTATCATTTTTCAAAGAACGTATTTCGTCACCACCAAAAGCAATTTCTGCTCCCGTCAGTTCATCCTGAGTAGGATGATAGATATCAGTACCTGCAATATCTAAAAATTCTGCTACCTGGTCATGATTTATGTCAGGCTGAATTCCATAGGAATAGCCATCCTGAGCTATATCCGCGCCAAATTTTTTCCATTCAAAATCAAGATTATGTGTAATGAACTGATCCTCTCTTGCATACTCTCTCACAATATCAGCCTGCATTTTTAAGAACATTGCCGCCTGTCTTCTCATATAAGCCTCATAAGCTGAGGACAGACCGGCATTTACGCAGCCTCGCATGTCAGGAAAATCATCCCAGTCGGAAATTGAATTGCTCCAATATTCAAGATGATAAGTATTATTCAGATTCTCGACTGTAACGAATTTCTTCTGCATATATTTTTTAAAGCCACGCTGTGCATACTCACTGTAGGTTCCATAATGCTTAGTTTCATTATCTACCTGAAAACCGATTACATTAGGATGGGCCGCTACGTGATGAATCAGCTCTCTAATTACTCTTTTTGCATAAAAAAGATAGTCAGGATTGGTAATGTCCATGTCCTGTCTGTGACCATAGGCTGCACGTCCATCCTTTCTTGGAACATTTACATCGGGATGAAGTCTTACCATCCAGGAAGGAATTGCATAAGTCGGTGTGCCGATAATTACCTTCATGCCTACTGTCTGCGCAGCCTCAAGCATTGCATCTATATGATCAAAGCTAAAAATGCCAGGCTGGGGCTCAAGGGTACTCCAGGTAGATTCGGCAATTCTAACAACATTCATGCCGGCTTCCTTCATCATGGTCATATGTGCCACTGCATCCTTTGTAGGCATATATTCAAGATAGTATGCACATCCGTATAAAATTTCTTTATTTTCGCTCATATATAACCTCTATCTTTACGTCATCTAAAAACCCAGATAGGGGAACACTATGCTCCCCTATCTGAATTTTACATTTATTTCTACTATATTTCAACCACTTTTCATGGCTGATGGTAATCCTTAAAATCATTAAAAGTAACATGTACTCAATTTACAAATGAGAACTACCGCTCACTGTCACACTTGTGCTTACCCTCTTCAAGGTCAGCAACTGCCTTATCATAGTACTTATCCAAATCGAAAAGTACAAGACAAACAACTGCTACAAGCATTGCAATTGCAGGTACCCAAGAGAATGCCACATTAATTCTTGTAATAACTGCTGCAGACTGAACTTCTTTGGTTCCATCGAACTGGCTTCCAAGAATCCAGCCAAGTGCTGCTGTACCGATACCGGAACCAATCTTCATACAGAAGGAAGATGCTGCATTACCCATACCTGATGAGCCATAGCCATTCTGCCACTCACCATATGTGATTGCATCCTGAAGCATACCAAACATTGTTGCTGCTGCACATCCGAAGCCGATACCTTTAATTATTGACATTGCATAAACAACTGAGGTTGAAGAGGTAAGTCCCGTAATAATGAAGCCTGCTGCTGCAAATGCCATACCAATGAGGAAGAGATTCTTCTTTGAAAGCTTCTTCATAATGAATGGTGTAATAAACATTGTTACTATCTGTGCAATTGAAAGATAATTTGAAATCGGTGTGTACTTATTTGGATCACCAAGCTTATACTGTGCAAAATAAACTGCTGAGCCATAGAAGGTTGACATCATAAAGTACATACAGAAGGTTGCTATTACAAGTAGAACCCAGTACTTATTTTTGAGAAGTCCGATGATTCCTTTAACAAAGCCAACTTCATTTTTCTTTTCAGCTTCTGCTTCATTAGCTTCGCCATTTGCTGCCATTTCTCTTTCACGAATTGTAACTCGCTCAGTACATGTAATAAATGTAATAAAATTCAAAACTACGAATACAATCATGAGAACGATGAAGGTAATTGTCCAGCCCTTCTGACTGTACTGCTCACCACCACCGAAAAACTTTGTCATCTTAAGAACTACAGTGTTAATGGTCATTGTTCCGGCTGTTGCAAGAAGCATACGAACGTTTCCAAGTACACCTCTTTCATACTGGTTTGTTGTCATGAGACCATTAAGTGTTGCATAAGGTACATTGATACCTGTATAGAAAATTGTTGAAACAAGGTTATAGGTTAAGAAGATATAGGCTATTCTTACCTTGCCCTCTAAACTTGTAGGAACTGAGAACATCAGCACCGTACATATTGCAAGTGGCAGACACAAACGCAAAAGCCAAGGTCTTGCCTTACCATATTTACTGTGAGTGTGGTCAATTATGTAGCCCATTGCAAGGTCCGAAATACCATCAAAAACCTTAGAAATTGCAATAATTGAAGCGGCTACTGTGGTGCTTACACCAACTACATTTGAATAATAAACTAAAAGGAAGGCACTGATAGCCGAATAAATAAGATTTCCGGCATAGTCTCCAATACCATAACCAATTCTTTCCAGCATGCCTAATTTTGCATTTGGATCCAAATTCTTTTTACTGCTCATTTTTCGCAAAACTCCTTTCATGAAACATGATAATAGCTAGTTGGCAGGATTCCCATCCCCTGCCATTTCACAAATCCCATTAGGGTGTGTTTGCGTTCCTTTTACCTCAATAAATCCATATCATTAAGAGCCGAGCAAGCTCTCAACTTCTAAGAGGAAGTATAAGCATAAAAAAATTGACTTTATATCATTATTTTTGAAAAAATATCAAATATTTTTTACATTAGACCTTTTCATTTATGGTAAGAAGTGCTATTATAAGGGAAATTTATTGATGCTGTACTAGCAGCACTTTATCTAGTTATTATTATTGTTAACTTACTAAATGTGGCTGTACAGTTAATCTAATTAAAAAAATCTGATATTTTTGTAATTTTTTTAGAATCTGTCAGATGTAAATCAAATGGAATATGCTTCAGACATAGGGGTATGTTTGAATGTAATCTAAAACCGTTTTAAGCGATGCTTGAGCTAAATTAGTTACAGTGCATGGATTTAATCTTAGTAAAAAGCTGTTTGAGAATTAATTTTTCAACAAACAATAAAGCTTTCAAAAGTTAACTCTTCGTACTTTATAACAAATTTGCCACTATCCTTTCAAAACGGTTAACTACATTTAAACAAGGAGATATCGCTATGAATAAGAGAGGCTTATTAGACTATGTTGCTTCAGAGCTTCATACTATGATTTGCATTTATGATCATCATAATTTTATTTCTAATGACAGCTTTCAACCTATGTGTATTTGTGGAATTCCGGAATTTAAGGGAATTGAAGGACTTATGCTTCCATTTATTGATGTATTGGTAAGTCCCATAACATGGCAGACAAAAGCTCCAAATTTTTCTGCTAAAGATGATTCTAACAATAAATCTCAGAATTCTGTAAATACTGATTGTGAGCATAAAACCCAGGACTCTTTCACCACAAAATATTATCATAATAACTTGGCCAGATTTCGTAACGATGCTGCGATAAATATGCCTAAGTTCACTCAGGTAAATGACAAATACATTTATGCTACAATATTCACTGATGATTCCTATATAATTATTGGACCATGCCTTCA
>CAZVBH010000123.1:0-5566 GCA_964625275.1 uncultured Lachnoclostridium sp. | reverse complement strand
GAACCCACATATCTAGCTTGGAAGGCTAGTGTTCTACCACTGAACTACACCCGCATGGTGTTAACTAAACAGGCCTCAGTAAACCTAGCGCTTTGATAAAAAGTCGGGGTGACAGGATTCGAACCTGCGACCCTCTGATCCCAAATCAGATACTCTAGCCAAACTGAGCCACACCCCGTTTTTCTCAACGCAAGGTGTATTATATATGAGAGTGCCAAATATGTCAACACTTTTTTCAAAAAAAATTTAAATTTTTTCAAAAGTTAATCTTTCTACAAATTATATCATTTAAACCCAACGAAACTATAGTAGTTTTTCAAGAATGAAACTCCCATAGCTAAAGCAGAGGATTTTACGACACAACAAACAACTATTATAGTTAAATTCCTGCCAATTTAATTTAAGACAGCCTAAATAAAAATATTCCGTTCAACTGATTTTAAGTGAAATAACAGATGTCATTAAATATTATCCGTCCAAAGATACTGGATTTCAAAATCAACCTCATCAAATGATGATGGAAAGGTTGTAATAGGTGCCTTCCATCTAGAGATATTTAATTTCGAAATTAACTCCACCCAGGTCTGAGACATCCATAATGATATAGCTCGGACGTCCATTACTCTGTCTTGGTAAAGTCAGACTGCCGGGATTCACAAGCCAGACACCTTCAAAGTGTTCGATTACAGGAACATGGGTATGACCGAACATAACTATGTTTATGCCCTCCTGCAAGGCAAGATAAGCAAGACGGTTTATCGACAATCCTACACCATAATTGTGGCCATGAGTTAAAAGAACCGAATACTTGCCTATAGAAAACTTTTCCTCGCGTGGCAGCTGAGTAAAAAAGTCATTATTGCCGGCAATAAAATGACTCGGGCAGTCAATCATGTCACGAATTTCGCGAACATCGACTCCCAAATCTCCACAATGAATAAATAGGTCAATTTCTTTTTCTTTGTTTTCAATTTTAAGTGCCCTGCTAAGGCCGGTCAAATGGCCATGGGTATCACTTGCTATAAAAATCTTCATGAAATTATTCCTTTATCCGAAGGTATTTATCTAAGCTTATCTAGCCATATATCTCGTCTAGCTTAAGCTTCATCTGTGTGAGTGCTCTTCCCCTGTGACTGATTGCATTTTTCTGCTCAGGTGAAAGCTCAGCAGTAGTTTTTCCATATTCCGGCAGATAGAAAATAGGATCATAGCCAAAGCCATTCTCACCGGCGATTTCATAGCCGATTCGACCTTCTATCGTACCTCTTGTAGTAAAGCTCGTTCCATCAGGCTTTGCACAACATATTGCACAGACAAAGCGCGCAGAACGCTCCTCATCCTTTGCGTCAGCAAGCTTGTCAATTATATACCGGTTTTTCACGTCATAGGAGGTATCCTCGCCTAAAAATCTGGCAGAATAGATTCCGGGAGCCTTGTCAAGATAGTCCACTTCGAGCCCTGAGTCATCAGCAAGCGTCATCACTCCCGAAGCCTTAGCATAGGCAGTGGCCTTAATTGTAGCATTTTCCTCAAAGGTCTTTCCGTCCTCAACGACGTCCATGTCAATTCCAACATCCCCAAGAGATAAAATCTCCCAGCCACTGTCAGCCAAAATAGCCTTGACTTCCTTTATTTTATTTTTATTTGTAGTGGCAAATAGTATTTTTTTCATAGCCTCAATCAGGTTGCAAGACTCCACTAACCTTTGGTAGCGTAGTAAACAACCGACCTCCTATCTTATAAAAGATTAATTTGTATGCTGCCAAAGCAACGCTTCTTTAAGTATAAAGCTTATAACAATACTGCTTTAAGTATAACTACTTTTATTGTAATCCAGCTTTAACAATACTGCTTTAAGCGTAGGCGGATTTAGTGCCTGCTCTTAGGCCTGATTTCTTCGTGGTGGCTTTGGTCCCATAAACTGATAAAAATAGGTCTTTATCATACCATTATAAATCTTACGGTTTTTGTCAGCCTTCTTACCTATATATTTGCAGGCATCATCATAAGAGGTGATTACATACTCAGACCAGGTAGGAAGCTTTGCAAAAGCCTCACCAATAGTTGTATAGAGTGCAGGAAGCGCTGCCTTTTCCTCAAGTCTTTCGCCATAAGGCGGATTTGTGATTATGAAGCCATAGTCCTTTGGATGACTGAGCTCAGCCACATCACGCTGCTGAAAATGAATCTGATCAGCTACGCCTGCTGCAGCTGCATTCTGACGAGCAATCTTAATTGCCTCAGAATCCAAATCATAGCCCTGAATGTGAAGCTTCACATCCCTATTCACCTGATCATTCGCCTGTTTACGCGCATAATCCCAGCACTTTGACGGAATACGTTCCTTCCAGGTCTCACAGGTAAAGGTTCTTGACGCACCGGGCGCAATATTCATGCCAATCATGGCAGCTTCAATCGGAATGGTTCCACTTCCACAGAAAGGATCAACCAGAAAACGGTCCTCTCTCCAAGGTGTGAGCATGATAAGTGCCGCTGCAAGTGTCTCTGAGAGAGGTGCCTTACCTACCAGCTTACGATAACCTCTTTTGTGAAGTGAATCACCCGTCGTATCGATACCGACAGTAACAACATCCTTTAGAATAGTAATTCTGATTGGATAAGAATTGCCGGTCTCAGGGAACCAGGCAATACCAAACTTACCGGAAAGCCTTTTTACGATTGACTTCTTTACAATAGACTGAATATCAGAGGCACTAAAAAGCGCGCTCTTAACAGAGGTAGCCTTCGTAACCCAAAACTTACCGTCCGGTGGAATAATATCCTCCCAGGGAAGCTCATTGACCTCATCAAAAA
This sequence comes from uncultured Lachnoclostridium sp., assembly GCA_964625275.1. Lineage (GTDB taxonomy): Bacteria > Bacillota > Clostridia > Lachnospirales > Lachnospiraceae > UBA3775. The sequence goes on along the minus strand of CAZVBH010000123.1, from coordinate 2,752 downwards.
GCTCCTCAAAGGTAACAGCCTTAAAGCTTCCTATCTTCCAGATTATTCTTTCAGCTGTTCTTATAAATATATTAGCAATGGCAAAGGTGCTTTCATCACCATAAAAGCATACCTTTCCATCCTCAACCGTAGAAATTTCTAAACCCAGGTCAAGAATTTCCTTCTTAAGCACCGACTCAAGTCCAAAATGGCAGGGTGCAATAAATTCATATTGTGACATATTTGTCCTCTTTCTGTGACATATTGTATGATTTAGAACATTATACAGGCAGCTAAGCGTAAACGTCAATATTTTTTTAACCTTATCTAAAAAGTCTCACTTCTAATTAATGGTGTCACTTTTTTTTAGCTGCAGACTCTTTTGAAAAGTTGACATTCTCCCAATATAGAAAATTAGCTTTTAATTTAGCGACTCGTAGCCACCTGTCAAATCTATTGTTTTGTAGCCAAGATGCTCGTAAAAATCAGCCGCCGCTCTGCTTTTTAGTCCTTTACAGCAGTAAAAAGCCAGCCTTCTTCCCCTGGCAAAATTTATATGCTCAAGCTTAAGCTTCTCATAGGGAATATTTATTGCGCAATCGAGATGACCTTTTTGAAAGTCTGCCTTGCTTCTTAAATCTATTAAAACCACATCAGCAGGCAGCCCAAAGCGAGCCACCTGCCGAATGTTTATTTTTTCCATATAAATCAACCTTTTTTATATATTATATGAAGAAAAAGGTTAATCGTACTTTTCAGCTGTAAAAACTACAGAGTTTATAAAGCTTCAAGCATCAGCATTCATTCTTTTAGCAATGCACGTACTGCAACCCTGTTCTTACCTCCATAGGTACAGGTAAAAAGAGTAATGTCCCAGTCATCAGAGCCAGCTTTCATTCCCTCAATATCATATCCACCCACTGTGTCAATCGAAACTACATTATAAGTAAATTTGTTGCCGGAAGCATCAATAAATATAATAACATCATCCACTTCCATTCCTTTAATCGGACTAAAAAACGCAGCCATGTTGTGACCGCAGATTATCAAATCACTCGTAGCAATACTTCCTGAGTAACGACAGGTAGAGGACTTCATCAAATCAAGATTCCAATCGTCCGTTACGGGAAGGGTAATATCTAAGGAAGGAATATTAACAATTCCTATATATTTAACTCCACCAGCCTCAACATAGGTTTCTTTGTAGCTATCATCCTCATAAACGTAATTGTATTCCTCATCGCCACCTATAACTTCAACATTATCATAAAAATTTTCAATAGAAGAAGTAGTGTCTGTTTTCACTTCACCCTTCAAAATTTCTTCATAAGGCAGCTGCTTCTCCAATTCATTAAGAACCTCTGTTGCATTTTCTTCATAGGTGCTATTTTGCAGCCTATTAAATATAATAATTCCAAGAGCAAAAATAATGCAGATACAGCCTGCTATTATAAATACGTTTCCAAGTTTATTTTTAGTCTTATTCATAAATTTTGGTTATGTTACCTATTACTTTCTTTATTTACACATAACTTAAGAAGGCAACCATTGGCTGCCTTCTTTTAGCTAAATTAAAGCAAAATTAGTTATCTTTTTTTGATAATCTTATTCCAAGACCAATTAAAATCACTCCTGCTGCAAAAAGGATTGGAACAGGCCACCAAAGCTGACCAGTCTGTGGAAGCTTTGCCTCCACCTCAGTTGGTGTAGGGGTAGGCTGATTTTCTCCTGTTAAAGTAGAATCATCCTGACTAATTCCCGGTGTAAGCTGACCATTGCCACTTGCTGTTGAATCATTTAAGTCAGGAGTAGGTGTGGCTGAAGGTGTACCAGTTGGAACAGGCTCATCACTTGGAACCGGTGTATCTGTAGGAGTCACATCAGGCACTTCGCTTGGTACAGGACTCTCGGTTGGAGTTGCCTCCGGTATTTCACTTGGTGCAGGACTCTCGGTTGGTGTAGCTTCCGGTACATCTGTAGGTATAGGTGTATTGGTTGGTGTTGAAGTAGGTACACCCGGAGCTGAAGTGTTTGTTGGCACCGGTGTATTGGTTGGAGTGCTTGTTGGCTTTGTTGTTGGTGTTGCCGTTGGTGTTGCTGTTGGCTTAGCTGTTGGTGTTGCCGTTGGCTTCGTTGTTGCCGTTGGCTTAGCTGTTGGTGTTGCCGTTGGTTTAGCTGTCGGTGTTGCCGTTGGCTTCGTCGTTGGTTTTGTTGTCGTTGTTGGCTGAACAGCCTTCTCACTGACCTTTGCAACTGCACTAATGTCTACTGTAGTCTTTGAAGACTTTACACTAGTAACTTCAACGAATAATGGATTCATTGTATAAATATAGCCATTACATGTAGTCGTCTCACCAATGATAACATAAATGCCACCTGCTATATTGTCAAATTCAGCACTTCCATCACTTCCACTTTTTGCAGTATAATCACTTGAAACTCCACCAGCTGAAATAATTTTTGCAATATCAGTTACGATACTGTTTAATTCAGAGGTTGTAGTTTTTGATGTAGGTGTCTTTACCTTAGAATAAGCTGATTTCAAAGTATAATTGCCATAGGCATCCTTAGTTCCTACTTTATAAGCACTAAGCTTCAAACCTGAAATTGCTTTAGTTCCGTCAGTGCTCTTACACATTACGGTAAGTGTAACACTTCCACTTCCGGCAGCCAATGCAGTACTCAAGCCTACTACCAGAATACAGATTATAGCTAATATTTTACTTATTAATCGTTTTTTCATCACTTTCTGCCTCTCCTATTTATATACCTC
>CAZVBH010000122.1:0-5706 GCA_964625275.1 uncultured Lachnoclostridium sp. | reverse complement strand
TGCATTGCTCATCACTTGCTGTTTCCGTTGGTCAGACTGTTCAGCAGGGTCAGGTTATTGCTTATGTAGGAAGTACAGGTGTTTCAACAGGTGCCCATCTTCATTTTGGTGTAATTATTAATGGAACAAAGTACAATCCTTTACAATATGTTTCATATTAAATTTTTCAAAATCAACTTCTCTATAGTAGTTGGTATGGATTAGAGACAATAGGCATGCATTTGTATAACTGCAGATGCATGCCATAAATATTATATGGAGGCTTTAAATTGAATAAAAATTTTGGAAAAGGTCTTTTACTTGGCTTTGTTATTGCTCTTGCAGCGTCCACCTTTTTTTACTGGATGATGCTGAAATATTACACTCAGCCTGTAAATTACTACTCTGGGGTAACGACTTCAAAAGCAACTGACGGCGATGCATCATCATCAAGTGCACTCAGTTATGCAGAGAAGATGAACATAATAATGCAATATATAGATGCTTATTATTATGCGGATTATGATTTGTCAGATGTCTATGAGGATTCTTATGAAGGACTTGTTGACGGACTTGGAGATAAATATTCCTGCTATTATACTGAAGAGGATTACAAGACTATTGAAGAATCAACAACAGGAAATTATTATGGAATTGGTGCATATGTATCACTAAGTGAGGAATATTCTTATCCAATGATTACCTCACCAATCCCGGGCAGTCCGGCAGAAGAGGCAGGCTTGCTTGCTGGTGATATCTTAATAGAAGCTGATGGAACGAGTCTCTATGAGATGGATTTGGACAGTGCAGTTGCACTTATAAAGGGCGAAGAAGGAACTGATGTCACACTTACAATTTATCGTGAAGGCGAAGCTGATTATCTTTACATTACCGTAACCAGGGGACAGGTTTCAATTCAGACTGTTTCCTATGAATTACTTGATGACAATGTAGGATATATATATGTAAGCCAGTTTGATTCTGTTACAGTAGACCAGTTCGACAATGCAGTTGACGACCTCCTTGAACAGGGAATGACTTCACTCGTAATAGATTTAAGAAACAACCCGGGTGGTCTGCTTTATTCAGCAACCTCTATGCTTGACAGACTTCTGCCTGCAAATCAGCTCTTGGTTTATACAGAAGACAAGCAGCAAAACAAGGAATCAATTTATTCTGAGGACGATGAAGAGCTTGATATGCCGATAGCAGTTATTGTAAATGGAAGCAGCGCAAGTGCTTCTGAGGTATTCACAGGCTGCCTCAGAGATTATGATAAAATTACTATTGTTGGAGAAAAGAGCTTCGGCAAGGGCATAGTTCAGACCGTTTTCACTCTGCCTGATAATTCAAAGCTTAAGCTTACAACAGCTTATTACTATTCACCAAACGGCATCAATATTCATGGAACAGGAATTGAACCTGACATCGAGGTTGAGGACGATGCCGATACAGAAGAGGATGAGCAGCTTGAGGCAGCAGTAGAAGCTGTGAAAGTAAATTAGAAATCAAAGCGGATATTCCAGGTTCGCTTCGCTACTTGCTCATAACCTTAAGGCCACTTCACACCGCTTAAGAAGCGGGGGAGCTTTCAGATAAGGTTAAAGCTTGATTGAACTTAAGATTCCTACTTACCGGTAGTGGTGAGTAGGAATTTTTAGATAATTAATAAAATAATGCATAAGTAAGTAAAAAAATAATTTCTATAGTATGGACTAAATGGAGATTAAATGTTATAATTACTAGGCGTGTCTTGTACTTTAAGCTTATCATGAAGCTTGGATTTAATGTTCATGAGTTAATAATAGGGTTGTAATACAGTAAGCGTATTACAATCAAAACGGATATTTCAGGTTCGCTTCGCTACTTGCTCATAACCTTCAGATAAGGTTAAACTGTTATATGGTAAATATGATTGAATATTTTAAGTGCAGGACAGATATTTATGGAATAAATGGCTGATGCCGTTTTGAAAAGATATATGGGAATAATTCCCTAGATTTCAGTTTGGGAGGAAATTGTAATGAATGTAGCTATCTTAGGTTTTGGTACAGTAGGTTCGGGTGTTTATGATGTTCTTACCTTAAATAAGGACATTATCACAAAAAGAACCGGAACTGAGCTTAACATAAAGTATGTCCTTGATCTTAGAGAATTTCCAGGACAGCCTGTAGAAAAAGTATTAGTACATGACTTTAAGCAGATTGTAAATGATCCTGATGTAGATATCGTAGTAGAGGTTATGGGTGGTGTTCATCCTGCTTATGATTTCTCAAAAGAAGCCTTAGAGGCCGGAAAGAGTGTATGTACCTCTAATAAAGAGCTTGTAGCTAAGCATGGTGCTGAGCTTTTACAGATTGCAAGAGAGAAAAATTGTAACTATCTCTTTGAAGCAAGTGTAGGTGGCGGTATTCCAATCATCAGACAGCTTATCCGCTCAATCACAGCTGACGATATTGAAAGCATTGATGGTATTCTCAATGGCACAACAAATTACATGATGACCAGAATGAGAGAAGAAGGACTCGCATTTGATGCTGTTCTTAAAGAAGCTCAGGACAATGGATTTGCAGAAAGAAATCCGGCTGCTGACATTGAAGGTCATGATGCATGTCGTAAGATTGCAATTCTTACATCTCTTGCTTATGGTAAGCAGGTAGATTATGAAGATATTCACACAGAAGGAATTACAAAAATTACTGATGTGGATGTTGCTTATGCAACAAAGCTAGAAAGAGGAATTAAGCTTCTTGGCTCAAGCAAAAAGGTTGATGGCAAGGTTTATGCACTTGTAGCACCTAAGATGATTAAGAAGGATAATCCACTTTACATGGTAAATGGTGTATTCAATGCAATCATGCTTGAGGGAAACATGCTTGATGAAGTAATGTGCTATGGTAAAGGCGCAGGAAAGCTTCCAACAGCCAGTGCAGTAGTATCAGACGTAATCGATATCGCAAAGCATGCAGGCAAGAACATTCCTATCATCTGGGATCAGGAAAAGATTACCCTTGGTGATCTTAAAGAGCTTGAAAATGCTTTCTTCGCAAGAATCCCTGCAGATAAGCTTGAAGCAGCCAAGGCTGCTCTTCCTGTAGCAGAGGTAGTTGACGGAATCGCTGATGGCGAAGTGGGAATCGTAACAGAGGTTATGACAGAAGGCGCATTTGAAAAAGCCAGTGCAGATCTTAACTGCATCAGTATCATAAGAGCTGAATAAACTTAAAGCAAAGCCACCAGTTTTTGGTGGCTTTATTAAATTTAAAAATTTTTTTAAAAAAATGAAAAAAATGCTTGCAAAAAGAAACTTTATGCATTATACTATCGCTTGTGGTTAAAACACAGAGAAAACTTTGGGCTATCGCCAAATGGTAAGGCACTGGATTCTGATTCCAGCATCTCAAGGTTCGAATCCTTGTAGCCCAGCTAACCGGAGCCTTTTTGGTTCCGGTTTTTTTGTTAGTATTCATCAGAAATACTGATTGATACTAAAACTCAAAATTCATTAAGAAAGACGCGAGGAGATTTTGACATGGCAGAAACTGATAAGATTATTATTACTAAAGAAGGTCTTAAGAAGCTTCAGGATGAGCTTACCTACCTTGAAACCGAAAAAACTATTGAAATCACAGCAAAGATTAAGTTTGCCAGAGAGCAGGGTGACTTATCAGAGAATGCTGAGTATGATGCTGCAAAGGAAGAGGAAACTCAGAATGCAGCCAGAATAGATGAAATCAAAAAGATTCTTAAAAATGTTGATGTCGTTGATGAAAGCGACATTAATACTGACAAAGTAAGCGCAGGTAATACCGTAAAGATTCAGAACCTCGCTAATGGTAAGGAAGAAACCTTCAAAATTGTAGGTGCTACCGAAGCAGACTTCTTCCATCACCTTATCTCAAATGAGTCACCTTTAGGCAAAGAGCTTATCGGAAAGACTGTAAATGAAATTGTAATTGTTAATGCACCAATCGGTGAAATTAAGTACAAGGTGGTTGAAATCACCAGATAATATCTAACAGATTAGACGGAGGCTATAGTGGCAGATAATAATCAGCAGACGAATAACCAGCAGAACAAGCCGGTTGTAAGTGAAAATGAAATTATAAAGGTAAAAAAGGAAAAGCTTGCAGAACTTCAGGCTGCCGGAAAGGATCCTTTCGTTATTACAAAGTTTGACCAGACTCACCATACCACAGAAGCTAAGGAGCTTTATGCTGAGGCTGAAGCAAAGCTTTTGGCAGGAAGAGCAGAGCTTAATCTTGAAGGCCTTTCAGAAGAAGAGGCTAAGGAAGCAAAGAAAGCTGACTACAATGAGCGTAGAGCAATAATGGACGCTGCACCTATTCATACATCAATCGCAGGCCGAATGATGTCAAAGCGTGTAATGGGTAAGGCTGCCTTCATCAATGTTGCTGACAAGCTTGGAAACATTCAGTGCTATGTTTCAAGAGATGCTCTTGGAGTTGATGAATATCAGGAATTTAAGAAGATGATTGATGTCGGTGACATCGTCGGTCTTTCAGGCTATCTTTTCAGAACACAGACAGGTGAGGTTTCTATTCATGTTGAAAAGCTTACCTTACTTACAAAGGCAATCAAGCCTCTTCCTGAAAAGTTCCATGGCATGACCAACACAGACATGCGTTACCGTCAGCGTTATACTGACCTTATCATGAATCCTGAAGTAAAGGATACATTCGTTAAGCGTTCACAAATTATAAAGGAAATTCGTAACTTCCTCGATGCTCGTGATTTCATGGAAGTTGAAACTCCTATGCTCGTATCCAATGCAGGTGGTGCAGCAGCCAGACCATTTGAGACTCACTACAATGCACTTGATGAGGATGTTAAGCTTAGAATTTCCCTTGAACTCTATCTCAAGAGACTTATTGTCGGAGGACTTGAAAGAGTTTACGAAATCGGACGTGTATTCCGTAACGAAGGCGTTGATACCCGTCACAATCCTGAATTTACACTTATGGAATTATATCAGGCCTATACAGACTATGAAGGCATGATGGAGCTTACTGAAAGCATGTTCCGTTATCTTGCTGAGCGTGTATGCGGCACAACAAAGATTACTTATAATGGAATTGAAATCGACCTTGGAAAGCCATTTGAAAGACTTACCATGAACGATGCAATCAAGAAGTACGCAGGCATTGATTTTGATACCGTAAAGACTGACGAGGAAGCTAAGGCTCTCGCAAAAGAGCATCACATCGAGTTTGAAGAGCGTCACACAAAGGGCGACATCATCAACCTCTTCTTCGAGGAATTCTGTGAAGAGCACCTCATTCAGCCAACCTTCATCATGGATCATCCATTGGCAGTTTCACCACTTACAAAGAAAAAGCCATCAGATCCTGAAAAGGTAGAGCGTTTCGAGCTCTTTATCAACACCTGGGAGATGTGCAATGCCTATTCCGAGCTCAATGATCCAATCGATCAGAGAGAACGTTTCAAAGCCCAGGATGCAGCTGCCGACGCAGGTGATGAAGAAGCCAATCATACAGATGAAGACTTCCTCAATGCACTTGAAATCGGAATGCCACCAACCGGAGGAATCGGCTACGGAATTGACAGACTCGTAATGCTGTTGACAGACAGTGCGGCTATTCGTGACGTGTTATTGTTTCCGACGATGAAGACCATCGAGAAGTAAGAATCCAGTAAAATCAAGGGTTTCAGGGCTTCGAGGTATTCAAAATGGCGGTTGGTCAG
>CAZVBH010000121.1:0-5714 GCA_964625275.1 uncultured Lachnoclostridium sp. | reverse complement strand
TTTTGATTGTAATGCTTGGTCTGGTTGTATTTGGAATAATAAAAAAGCAGACTTATATTAGCATTATCGACCAGAAGAGTGCAGATCCTTATGATAAAATCACAGTTGGGTGCATGCCGGAGGATTATGCAGAGGGATTAGTTGACAGCTTTGGAGATCTGCTCATATATTCGAATATAATTTTAAAAGTTGAAATATTATCAGATCCTGTTTTTTTCTATCGAGGATATGGTTATGATGTATCTGTCAAACAGGTTTTTAATGGCTCAGAGCTGGCGGTTGGAGATGAATTCTTTTTGACTAAAGGAAGCTGGACAACTTTTTTTGAAGACGAAGAGCCTTATGCATTAAATTTGGGATTTACGAATTTTCTGCAAAAGGGAGAAGATTATCTGGTATTCATTGACAGTAAAGTTGATACACTTGATGATAGCTTGGTCTATGCCTTATATGATTATACAATTACTCCTGCATATTGCTATACTGACGGCACCAGTACTCCTGCTGAGTCTGATTTTAACGATCAGTATAGTGTATATTATAATGAAGTAAAAAATAGCGAGTTTTTTGGAGAAAATGAGGCGTCTATTGAAAAAATGTATGAATTAAAGAAAATGTTAATCAGCCAATATCAATAGGAGAAAATATGGAAAGCAAAGGTAAAAAAAGTAATATATCAATTCTTAATAATCAAATAAGGCTGGTCAAAAATTCATTAGGAACCAGACTGGTATTTTGGATTTTTATGATATTTATAGGGTACAATTATGTGCTTAATGTTTTGAAATATCAAGGAAGCGATAAGATAAGTATGGTTCATCCTATGCTTATTACATTGCTCTCATTAGAAAAAGAAACTAATATTGGAACCTTCTTTATGCAAATGCTTCCTTTTTTGGTGGTTATACCTGGAGGCTTTATGCTTGTTGACGACATGAATAATAAAACCTTTGTTTATTATCAGTCGCGTATATCAAAGGCTAAGTATGTTATAAGCAAAGCCATAGCTGTGTTTGTTGTTACTTTTTTTGTCTTTGAAATACCTCAGCTTATTGAAATACTTCTGAACTATTTGGCTTTTCCCACTGAGGGAAAAGGTTCTCCATTGGGACTTAATGTTTATGAGGCATCATACATCATGCAGGTAAGGGAATATTTTCTTTATAAGATAATGGTAAAGAGCCATTATTTATATGCAGTCTTAATGACTTTAAAGCTGTCACTGTTTGCAGGCATCATGGGCTTGTTTGCGTTTGCGGTATCTTCATTGGGAATTAAGATAAAGGTGTTTGTCTTTTTGCCGGTTTATCTGATGCTTTATATTTTAGCATACATAGGCAACTATATTTATATACCATTTTGTACTAATTATTACTATTATATATATAACTATGTTGCGTTCAAAAATTTGAGCTTTCCTATATTCGGAATTTTTCAGTTAGGGATTTTAGCTGTTTCGGTCGTTTTAATATGTATTTATATTAAGCGTGAATCGGTATGATTGGAGAAAACTATGAAATTGTATATAAATAATATAAGTAAAAGCTTTAAGAAAAACCTGGTGCTTGATGATATCACCTGTGAATTAGAGAGCGGCAAGGTTTATGGCTTTGTGGGACGTAATGGATGTGGAAAAACTATGCTTTTTAGAGCCATAAGTGGTTTAATAAATGTTGATTCGGGAACAATTGGACTTGATGATAAGCTTCTGCATCGTGATTTCGATGTATTGCCGGGATTGGGTATGGTTTTAGAAAATGCAGATTTGTATCCGGGTAAAAGTGGCTTTGATAACCTAAAGTATCTTGCTGGAATTAATAATAAAATTGATGATGACACCATAAGAGCCACCATTTCAAGAGTTGGTTTAAATCCTGATGATCATAAATCCTATAGAAAGTATTCCTTGGGAATGAAGCAGAAATTAAGGATTGCACAGGCGGTAATGGAAGCACCAGACATAATAATACTCGACGAGCCCACTAATGGCTTGGATGAAGAGAGCGTTGCTGCGCTAAGAAGAATAGTACAAGAAGAAAAAGAGCGTGGAGCAATGATTTTAATGGCTAGTCACAATCGTGAGGATATAGAGAGTCTGGCTAATGAAATATTTTTTATGGAGCAGGGAAAAATAAAGGAACACAAGGTAAATGACTGATGAAAAGGTTTGTAACGAGTATTGTAATACTTATAGGCTTTGTTCTCATTGAAGCATTATCAGTTGGACGGAGCATTGATTCGCTTTATTTTGGGCTTGTGTTGCAGGGCGTTGGTTATTTTGAAATTAATAATGCGGCGCTGGTGGAAATAATAGTCCGATTACTTCCGTTTTTTGCATTTCAGATGCTTTGTGGAGCGAATATTTACATATCGGTATGCGATGGTGGAATTTACTATTTGTATCGATGTCCTAATAGGAAGAAATGGCTGCTCAAGGAATGTTCAAAGCTTCTGATTATGTGTATGATTTATGTTTTCATATATTTTGCCATAGGTACAATATCAATCATGATATTAGGGAAATTTTCACTTGATGCTGATGCAATTAGGCTGATAATTTCTTCAATAATTATTTACACATTTTGGCTGTTCTTAAACTGTATATTGATAAATCTTTTTTCTTTCCTAAAAAACAGTGCGGCCGGAATTGTAATCGTAGTCGGTATTCAGACAGCTTTAATCACGCTCCTGATGTTTTTTTCAAGAGGGGCAGTGTTTGATATTTATGAAGGAGCAAATACTACATTCGACAAAAAGCTTCTTCAGTTAAATCCTATTACACACATTTTTATCGGGTTGCACAGCTTGTCGATAGAAGAGCTGACAGAGTATGAAACTCTGTATGGTGCCGGAATGTCACTTGCCATAAGTGCGATTGTATGGATTGCATTAGCTGCATTGGCTTTTGTTATATTTGTTGCTGTTTTTAGAAACAGAGATATGATAGAGGAAAGAAGGGATTGAGTTGAAAAGACCAACCATTAAAATGTTACTTCTTATTGCTATGATAATTATTCCTGCTTGTGGCAAGAACAGCGCAAAGGCAGAAGAAACGCAGGAGTATGTAGGAGCAGGTGAATTTGTAGCTTATAATAATGAAGAAGACTATTATTATTTCAATGTGTATGAGACAGGAAACAGACCGTCTGCTAAAGAGAGCGTATATTATGAAGACATGGCATGCATTCCTATATCGATAGATAAGGACTTATTTGAATCAAATTTTTCCTTTGAAACCATGTATACGATAACTTATACGGATATAAACAAAGACGGTATTTATGAAATCTCAGATGAAAATGGACTCTATACTTATGTTAGATGGGATAACATGGAAGAAGAACCTCTTGCGCAAGTTATAGGATACTTCGAAGGGAAGCCTGCTGATTTGACAGGATTTCATCCGGAAATTTTTAAAAATGTAGCAGTTTATAAATTTAAGGTATTAGAGGCGGCTAAAGGCGAATATAGTAGCGACTTCGCATATGTTGCATATGAAAAATCATATTTCGAAGAAAACCTAAGCTATGATAATGGCTATAAAATGTTTATCTTTGATTCGGGCGAAAAGTATAATGGTCAGACGCTTTATACAATGTATAATATAGTTGATTTGCGTAACATGGACTATGCCTTCTTTGATGTGCTGGATAAACAGGAATTGATTGAGAAAGAAAAAGAAAATCAGACTTCAAAGATGATAACGGATTTCAAACCTATGATAATTGTTGCCGGTGTTATTGTCGTTGTAGGAGTGACAAGCGTGATAGTGACTTGGAAGAAAAGAAAAAATAAAAAGATGTCAGATGAGAAAAGTAATTAAGACATTAACTAGTCAAACAGTAAATTGTGTGATACAATGAACGCATAGGTCTGAGCACTTGTGCGTTCTTTTATTTTGTGCTTTTACCTGATGATTTTGGAAAGGACTGCGATTAACTGATGAAAAAGCATTTAAAAATAATAATTATAGTGCTGGTTGTCATAATAGCACTGGTTTCAGTAGCATTTGCAGGAATGTGGCTTTATAAAAATCGCGGCAAAACATATACATCCTATACAGTAAAGAATGAATTGGAATTTACAGGTAGCTCCGATGCCGGATTTTTGGTTGGAAGTGATAATATAATAAAGTATACACGAGATGGAGCATCTTCTTATGATACTACGGGCAAAGAGGAGTGGAATGTTTCTTATGAAATGAGCAATCCTATTTGTGACGTATGTGGAGAATATGCAGCTGCTGCTGATTATGGCTCGGAAAATCTCTATATTTTTGATAATAAAGGCTCTGTAAATCATATTACAACAGAATATCCGATAGAATGTATAGCGGTAGCCAGCCAGGGCGTAACTGCAGTTTGGATGAATGATGGAACAAAGGACTATATAACCGTCTATGAAACAGATGGAGAAAAGGTTCTGGACATGATGACCACTACCGGTAACGATGGATTACCTGTTGCCATGGATATATCAGACGATGGCACCAAGCTTGTTACCAGCTACATATATTTTGAAGATAATGAAGTAAATAATAAAGTAACCTTCTATAATTTTGGAGAAGTTGGAAGTAACTATGTAGACAGACTTGTCGGATTAAAAAAATATTCCGACAGAATGGTTGCAGACGTACAGTTTATTGGAAGTGATACCGTAGTTGCATTCTCAGACGTAGGAATATCCATATTCTCAATGGAAGAATATGAAGAAGAAAAAACAGACATTCAGATAAGCGACGAGATTGTAAGTGTAGCCCTGGATGATGAGTATATAGGCGCGGTAACTACAAATGATACAGGGGTTAATACTGTAACAGTATACAATCTTGATGGAACTGTAAAAGATACAAAGCAGCTGGCAGAACGTTATGAAAAATTTGCAATTTCGGATGGGGATTTGATTTTTTATGGCGGAACCTCTCTGTATATCACCAGGATAAATGGCAAGGATAAGGCACTGCTGAATCTTTCTATGGATATTAATGGAATCCTGCCAATTGATGGCAAAAAGAAATATATGATAGCAGGCGAAAATGCACTTCAGATAATCAGCCTGGAAGTAGGCAGTGAAGTAGAAGACTAGCTTTAAAATAACCGTTGAGGTAGAAACAAGAAGCTCCGAGACCTTAGCCTCGTGAGCAGGTCACTTGTATATATAATAGAAGATATTGTAAATGAAGGCTATTATATAGGAGTATTGTAATGCAAGAAGTATGATGAAAAGAGGAAGCAAATGAATTATCTTCTTATAGGAATGGCAGCCTTCATGTTATTAATGATAATGGCAGGGCTGCATAATGGCTTAATAAGATGTATAGTAGGAACGGTGGCATATATACTATCTGCCGCCGTTTCTTTAATTATAACATTAATATTCAGTGGAATTGTTGATGGAGGAAGACTATCCAATATTATATGTTACCTGATAGCCTTCGTTGTGGTATACGCCGCCCTGATAGTGGCAGGAGTTTCATTAAACATGATTACAACACTGCCGGTGCTTTCGAGTGTAAACAGAATAGGCGGAGCCTTAATTGGAGGAGTAATAGGGTTTTTGGTGATACTGCTCTTTTTGGCAGCTGTCAGCATTATTGCGGATACAGGTAATGCAAAGCAGCTGGTTGAAATGATTAATGATAGTGAAATTTTAAAAAGCTTATATGATAATAACATAGTTCTGGTACAGCTGGAAAGATTTGTATAAGAAGAAAA
>CAZVBH010000120.1:0-5718 GCA_964625275.1 uncultured Lachnoclostridium sp. | reverse complement strand
ATAAATGTCGATTATGATTACTTACTAGAAAACTTGGAATTTACAAAAGAAACATTTGATAAAGAAAATGTCATCCAAAAAGAAGAGAGAGCAGATTATGTAGCAAAACTTGGCGATACCATACTTAACATTGAGATGAACATGTGTAACACACTTTTGAGAAATGCTGAGTATGCAGATAGATTATTCGCATCTAAAGTAACAAGTGGTAGTAAAGATTATAAGTACCAGTATGTACTTCAAGTAAATATTTGTAACTTTAGTTTTGAAGAGCACACAAAAGTTAAAGAAATCTACAGAGTACAAAATGATGAAGGAGAAATATACCTGCCTAAAATATTTGTAAACATTTATATTCCAAATTTAAGAAAAAAGATGTATACTAATGAAGAAGATTTAAGTGAGGAAGAAAAGTGTATACTTGCTATGTTTGAGTCAAATGTGGCTACTGCTCTTAAATATTCTAAAGGAGATGAACTACTTATGGGATTTTTAGAAGAAGTAACTGAGGCTAGTAAAGGCTCTATAGGAGAAGCCTACGATAAAGAATGGGCTATAAAAGAGGCTGGACGCGAGGAAGGCTACGAACAGGGCGTTGAATATGGAATTGAATTAAATAATATTGAAGTTGCTAGAAATATGTTATCACTTGGATACAAATCCGAAGAAGTTTCTAAATGTTTAAATATAACTTTAGATAAATTAAGTGAATTATTAGAAAACAATAATATAGAACAAAGCTCCCAATCCAGCTTCATACACATTATACTTCAGGTGTAGCTTCAATGACTTACATGAAGGCAGTAGAAGCAGGCTGTGACATTATAGACTGTGCAATGTCACCTCTTGCACTTGGAACATCTCAGCCAGCAACAGAAGTTATGGTTGAAACCTTCCGTGGCACAAAATTTGATACAGGCTATGACAGCGCACTGTTAAAGGAAATTGGAGACTACTTCAGACCTTATCGTGAAGAAGTTCTTAAGAGTGGACTTCTTAATACAAAGGTGCTTGGTGTAAACATCAACACACTTATGTATCAGGTACCTGGTGGTATGTTATCAAACCTCGTATCACAGCTTAAGGAAGCTCATGCAGAGGATAAATATCAGGCAGTTCTCGAAGAAGTACCACGTGTACGTAAAGATTTCGGTGAACCACCATTGGTAACACCATCATCACAGATTGTTGGTACTCAGGCCGTTCTTAACGTACTCCAGGGTGAGCGTTACAAGATGGTAACTAAAGAGTCAAAGAAGATCCTTGCAGGAGAGTTTGGTCAGACAATTAAGCCATTCAATCCAGAGGTTCAGAAGAAGTGTATTGGCGATGTAGAGCCAATTACATGCAGACCTGCAGATAAGATTGCACCACAGCTTCCTAAGTTTAGAGAAGAATGTAAAGAGTGGATCCAGCAGGAAGAAGATGTACTTTCATATGCACTCTTCCCACAGGTTGCAACTGATTTCTTCAAGTATCGTCAGGCACAGCAGCAGAAGGTTGACGTAGCTGCAGCTGATACCAAGGTAGGAGCATATCCAGTCTAAAAATTTGATATACTAAAAATTATAACGGGGACACACCTTAAACATTTTGAAAAAGTACTGTAGAACACTGGGGACACATACTTCGTGCAAATTGTAAGATTTGCACGAAGGCTGTGTCGCCGTACCTTGTTCCCTCAGTATCGGCTTTAATAAGTAGTAGAAGACTGTGTCCCCGTACCTTGTTCCCTCAGTAGAAACTTTAATAAAAACTACAATAGAACAACAGGGGACACATACTTCGTCATTGTGAAAAAGTATTGTAGAACAACTGGGGACACATACTTCGTGCAAATTGTAAGATTTGCACGAAGGCTGTGTCGCCGTACCTTGTTCCCTCAGTACCGGCTTTAATAAGTAGTAGAAAGTTGTGTCGCCGTACCTTGTTCCCTCAGTACCGGCTTTAATAAATACTATAAATTTAATCAAAAATTAATAGTTTTAATTAAATAGTTATGCTATAATAATACTAGCCTTTTGGCTGGTTATTTTTTTATATTGGAGGAGGATTACGAAAGTATGGATAAAATCAATGATGAATTCATTCAAAACTACATGGACAGCATGAACATCGATGTCCTTTATGTTGAGATGAACAGAGCTGAGCATAAGCTCTTAAAAATGATTGAGAAATTGGAAAATAAGTATAATGATGTTGTATATCTTGCTACACTTGCAGAAGAAATGAATGTTCCTGTTGTCAATGCTTCAAAAGCAGTCAAGCTTCTTAGTGAAAAAGGATACATAATTTGGGCGATGGATAAAGAAAAAAAGAATACTACTGTAGTTCTTTCACCTAATGGCAAAAAACTACTTGCTCTTCAGGATAAAAGGCTTTATTCCGTATTAAATAAAGTTTTTTCTGAATTAGATGAAACAGAACAGTCACTTTTGAAGAAAATAATTTCAAAGCTTGACAAAATAATCGATGAAAACTACAGCTTAAAGGCAGATATTGTCGAAGCCTGATGCTTAATAAAAGCAGATATTTCAGGTTCGCTTCGCTACCTGCTCATAACCTCAATCCACTTCGATAAGGTTAAAAATCAAAGCTGATATTTCAAAAAGTCCCTGCTTCATAGATAGTAGCAGGGACTTTTTTTCTTCTAATTAATCAAGCCTATAAAGCTTCTGAAAAATTCACAAAAACACCTCAATCTTCAAAAAAAAATTGGTCAAAGTGATAAAATTGCAAAAAAATCAAAAAAACAAATTGCATACACGTATGCAATGTAGTATTATATCACTTGGTAAAGATTGCATACATGTATACAAATTGTACTTTAATCTTTTTGAAACAAATTTATGGAATAATTAGGAGGAAACTTTTATGCAGACTGTTGAAGAAGCAAAGCGTAGAGCTGAAGGCTTGTATGATCCAGCATTCGAGCATGATAACTGTGGTATTGGTGCTATTGTTAACATCAAAGGTGTTAAATCTCATGCAACAGTAGCCGGAGCACTTGACATTGTTGAAAAGCTCGAGCATCGTGCAGGTAAAGATGCAGAGGGAAAAACAGGTGATGGTGTTGGTATTCTTTTACAGATTTCACACAAGTTCTTTAAAAAAGCTGCAGCCGTAGAGGGGATAACTTTAGGTGAGGAGAGAGAATATGGTATTGGAATGTTCTTCTTCCCACAAAATGAATTGAAGCGCCGTCAGGCAATGAAAATGTTTGAAATCATTACAGAAAAGGAAGGCTTAAAATTCCTTGGCTGGAGAAAGGTTCCAACTATTGAAAATATTCTCGGTTCAAAAGCCCTTGCTGTAATGCCATATATCATGCAGTGCTTTATTGAAAAGCCGGCAAAGTGTGATAAGGGACTTGATTTTGATAGAAAACTCTTCATCGTAAGACGTCTTTTCGAGCAGAGTAATGAAGATACTTATGTAGTATCATGTTCATCCAGAACAATCGTTTATAAAGGTATGTTCCTCGTTGATCAGTTAAGAGGCTTCTTCTTAGACCTTCAGGATGAAGATATGGAAGCAGCCATTGCACTTGTTCATTCAAGATTTTCTACAAACACAAATCCAAGCTGGATGAGAGCTCATCCAAACAGATTTATCGTTCATAATGGTGAAATTAATACAATCAAGGGTAATGCAGATAAGATGCATGCCAGAGAAGAGAGCATTGCTACTGAAAAATTCAAGGATGAAATGCACAAGATTCTTCCTGTAGTAAACAGAGAAGGCTCAGACTCTGCAATGCTTGATAATACACTTGAGTTTCTTGTTATGTCAGGAATGCCATTGCCACTTGCAGTTATGACACTTATTCCTGAGCCTTGGAGACATAACACAAGTATTTCTCTTGAAAAGAGAGATTTCTATGAATATTATGCAACAATGATGGAGCCTTGGGATGGTCCTGCATCAATTCTTTTCTCAGATGGTGATGTTATGGGCGCTGTTCTCGATCGTAATGGTCTTCGTCCATCAAGATATTATATTACAGATGATGATACACTGATTCTCGCTTCAGAGGTTGGTGTAATGAATGTTCCTCAGAGCAAAATTGTTAAGAAGGACAGACTTTGTCCTGGCAAGATGCTTCTTGTAGATACAGTTAAGGGATGTCTTATTGATGATGATGATTTAAAGAAGGAATATAGCACAAGACAGCCTTATGGTGAGTGGCTTGATACTTATCTTGTTGAGCTTAAGAATCTCAAGATTCCTAACAAGAGAGTACCTGAGTATACTCATGAAGAAAGAGCAAAGCTCTATAAGGCATTCGGTTATACTTATGAACAGTTTAGAAATGTAATTCTTCCAATGGCTAAGAATGGTGCTGAGACAGTACTTGCGATGGGTGCCGACCAGGCAATTCCTCCTATGTCCTCACAGTACCCACCATTATTTGATTACTTCAGACAGCTTTTTGCTCAGGTTACAAATCCACCAATTGATGCAATTCGAGAGGAAATTGTAACCAGCACAACAGTATTTCTTGGAAAAGGTGGTAACCTTTTACAGGAAAAGCCTGAGAACTGTAGAATGTTAAGGATTGATAATCCAATACTTACAGATACTGACCTTATGAAAATTAAAAACATGAAGGTTCAGGGCTTTAAGATTGCAGAAATCAGTACAACTTATTATAAAAATACTTCCCTTAAGAAAGCCATTGAGCATCTCTATGTAGAAGCTGATAAGGCCTATAGTGATGGCAGTAACATAATCATTCTTTCAGACAGAGGTGTTGATGAGTATCATGTTGCGATTCCATCATTACTTGCAGTATCTGCACTTCAGCAGTACCTCGTAAGAACAAAGAAGAGAACTGCACTTTCACTTATTATTGAAACTGCAGAGCCAAGAGAAGTTCATCACTTTGCAACACTTTTAGGCTTCGGCGCCTCTGCAATTAATCCATATCTTGCTCATGAAAGCATTAAGCACATGATTAACCATCATATGCTCGACAAGGATTATTATGCAGCAGTTGATGATTATAATGATGCAATTCTTCATGGTATTGTTAAGATTGCTTCTAAGATGGGTATTTCAACAATCCAGTCCTACCAGGGCGCAAAGATTTTTGAAGCAATTGGTATTTCTAAAGAAGTTATCGATGAATATTTCACAGGTGTAGTATCAAGAGTAGGTGGTCTTACACTTAAGGATATCGATGCACAAATCGATGCACTCCATAATCAGGCCTTCGATCCACTCGGACTTGACCAGGATATTTATCTTAATAGTGTAGGTAGTCAGAAGTTCAGAAGCGGTAAAGAGGAGCACCTTTATAATCCTGTTACCATTCATCTTCTTCAGCAGGCAACCTGGACAGGAAGCTATGATACCTTCAAAAAGTTTACGGAAAAGATTACAGAAGAAGAAAAGCATATAAGTCTTAAAGGTCTTATTGATTTCAACTATCCTGCAGATGGCGGAATCGACATAGATGAGGTTGAGCCGGTTGAAAGCATTGTAAAGAGATTTAAGACAGGTGCAATGAGCTATGGCTCAATTTCACAGGAAGCACATGAGTGTATGGCTATTGCCATGAACAGACTTGGTGGTAAGTCTAACTCAGGTGAGGGTGGAGAGTCAGATGAAAGACTTGAATCCAAAGGAACTGCAGAGGATCGTTGTTCTGCAATTAAGCAGGTCGCATCAGGAAGATTCCATGTAACAAGTAAATATCTTTGCAGTGCAAAGGAA
>CAZVBH010000119.1:0-5791 GCA_964625275.1 uncultured Lachnoclostridium sp. | reverse complement strand
GCACTTGTAATGGTTCCTAACTGTGACAAAAATGTACCTGGACTTCTTATGGCAGCAGCAAGACTTAACATCCCTACAATTTTCGTAAGTGGCGGTCCAATGCTTGCAGGACATGTTGGCGGAAAGAAAACTTCACTTTCAAGCATGTTTGAGGCTGTTGGTCAGTACAATGCAGGAAAGATTGATGACGAAAAGCTTCTTGAATATGAATGTAAGACCTGTCCAACCTGTGGCTCATGCTCAGGTATGTATACAGCTAATTCAATGAACTGCCTCACAGAGGTTCTCGGAATGGGACTTAGTGGAAATGGTACAATTCCTGCAGTTTATTCACAGAGAATTGAGCTTGCAAAGCATGCAGGAATGCAGGTAATGGAGCTCGTTCGTAAGGATATTAAGCCAAGAGACATAATGACTCAGAAGGCATTTAAGAATGCTTTAACAGTAGATATGGCACTCGGATGTTCAACAAATTCAATGCTTCATCTTCCTGCAATTGCAAATGAATGTGGAATCAAGATTAATCTTGACATAGCAAATGATATCAGTGCAGTTACTCCAAACCTCTGCCATCTTGCACCTGCAGGACGTACCTACATGGAAGACCTCAATGAGGCAGGTGGAGTTTATGCAGTAATGAATGAGCTTAGCAAAAAAGGACTTATTGAAACTGACTGCATGACATGTACAGGAAAGACAGTTGGAGAAAACATCAAGGGTCACGAAAATAAAGATCCTGAGACAATTCGTCCAATTGACAATCCATACAGCCAGACAGGCGGTATTGCAGTTCTTCGTGGAAATCTTGCAGTTAATGGCTCTGTAGTAAAGCGTTCAGCAGTATTGCCGGAAATGCTTGTTCATGAAGGACCTGCAAAGGTATTCGATTCAGAGGAAGAAGCACAGGCTGCTATTGATTCCGGAAAGATTGTTGCCGGTGATGTAGTCGTTATCAGATATGAAGGACCTAAGGGTGGCCCTGGTATGAGAGAAATGCTCAATCCTACCTCAGCAATTATGGGAATGGGACTCGGCAGCAGCGTAGCCCTCATAACAGACGGACGTTTCTCAGGTGCAACCAGAGGAGCATGTATAGGACATGTTTCACCGGAAGCAGCAGATGGCGGACTTATCGGTGTAGTTAAGGATGGCGATATCATTTCAATTGATATTCCTGGCAATAAGCTTGAGCTTAAGGTTCCACAGGAAGAGCTTGATGCAAGAATGGCAAGCTTTGTTCCTAAGAAGAAAGAGCTCTCAGGATATCTCAAGAGATATGCAGCACTCGTATCAAGTGGTGCAGAAGGAGCAATTCTTAATCGCTAATAGTCGGATTTGACCATAAATAAAAAAGCCGGCTCCTTAATTATGAGCTGAAAATTTTTATCTAATGTGTCATAAAAATACTTTAGTTATGAAGTGTCAAATGGCAGTGACTAAGATAATAAATTGTTAAATGTAAATTAGCTTCACCCGGAAATTTCCGGGTGAAGCTGTTTAACTTAAAAAAAGATAAGAGGATTAAAGTGGACGAAAAATTAAATGAATTAAATAAAGAAATACATGCAATAACAATATTTAGAAATGTTCTCGCAGACCCTGTAATGGAGGCACTCAGCCAATATTTTGCAGCACTTAAGGACCATCAGAATTCCTATCTTTTGGTAGATGCATATTCAAATTTTGCAAGACATCTTTATGCAGAAACTGAAAATCTCAGTGAGTATGTCCTGAATCTTGTAACAAACGATGAAAATGCTTTTATCAAAAGATGTGCACTTGGAAAAGAAATTTCAGCAATCATGAAGGAATGTGTAATTTCCGAGCTTAAAATATTTGAAAAGCTGGCTTCACTTACTCCTGAGGACTTAGCCTCATCAGTAAACTATGACGGATATCTCCCACAGTGGACCACAAGTCAGATTAATTTTGAAAAAGCTTATTTTGACAGAATTGCAAACATAAATAAATATGGCTACGGAATCTATTCTAAATATTACATGTTCTACGTAAAGGACGAGAAGCTTGTACCTGTAAAGCATCCTGACAAACAGAGCCTTTCAGATTTGATTGGCTATAAGCTTGAAAGACAGCAGGTAATTGATAATACAAGAGCATTGCTGGAGGGAAAACCTGCTGCCAATGTTTTACTTTTTGGAGATGCAGGAACCGGAAAGTCTTCAACGGTAAAGGCTGTTGCAAATGAATTCAAGGATGAAGGCCTTAGAATCATCGAAATAAGAAAGGAACAGCTTTGGGAAATACCTGCAATTACAGATGAACTCAATAGCGTACCTCTAAAATTCATCATATTCATTGATGATTTGACCTTTAACAAAAATGATGACAATTTTGGTACTCTAAAGGCAATACTTGAAGGCTCAGTTTCAGCAAGAGCCAACAATGTGGTTATCTATGCAACAAGCAACAGACGTCATCTTGTAAAGGAATCCTTCTCCGATCGTGATGGAGATGATATTCATCGTAATGATACCATTCAGGAGACAATTTCACTTTCAGAACGATTTGGATTAAAGATTTCATTTGGAAAGCCGGACAAAGCCTGCTATCTCGATATCGCAAGGGCACTTGCTGAAAAGGCAGGCATTAAGATGGATACAGATGAATTTGATATACTCGCAGAACGCTTTGCTTTAGCAAAGGGAGGCCGTTCAGCAAGAGGTGCAAAGCAGTTTGTAGATAGCTTGGTCTCAAAAATGTAATAAAATATTGAATTTTATGCTGAATTTTTATTAAAAACAGAGAAAAAATAAAAAATGTTTACTCACTTTCCAAAAATCTGTTACAATAAGGACGTAGTTATCGTTCCTGTGTCCGGAGAGACGATAGTCCTGTATTGTGTTTTAATAGATTAAGAGGTGTTAAATGTTTGAAGTAGGAGAAATGGTCGTTTATGGCAGCACCGGAGTTTGTGACATTATTGACATAATCGACATGGAAATTTCCAAGGGCAAGACGGCAAAGTATTATAAATTAGTCCCTGTGGAAAAAAAGAACAGCAGTATCCTGACACCAGTGGAAAATCCCAAAGTCGTGATGCGTAAAATGATGAGTAAGGCAGAAGCAGAAAAATTGGTCGATTCACTGCCTGAGCTTGAACCGGTAGACATTCCCAATGACAAAAAGCGTGAAGAAATTTACAGAAATACAGTAAATTCCTGCGATCCAAAGATGTGGTTCAGCTTTATCAAAACCCTGTATACCAGAAAAAAGACCAGACTTGAGCAGGGCAGAAAGACAACAAGCATGGATGACCGTTACTATAGAGTTGTTGAGAATGGTCTTTTTGGAGAGCTTGCTCTCGTGCTTGGCAAAGAAAAAAATGAAATCGCATGTTATGTCAAGAGTACGCTTGACAATGCAGATGAATAACTTGATGAAGAACTAACGAAAAAGAAGCCGGTGCCTTAGGCACCGACTTCTTTTTCGCTAAAGTCGATATTATGAAATAGCCATAGATATAAAAGGAGAGCTTATGAATAAAAATAAGTCAGAAAGAATAAGAATAAAAAAGGAACAAAAGATAGCGAAATTTAATAAAAAGAAGGCGGAGGCCGAAATTAGGAGACAGGAAATTTTACAAAGAAGAGCAGCAATGGTTGCAAGAATGCCAAAGCGAAGGGGAAAAGTGCTTGAATGGTATTTTACTCTTCTTGAACAGATACGCACCAATAAAAAGGCTTATATAGTTTTTGCAATAATGCAGACAATGACAATTTTTGTCTTCATAAGATCGTTTTTACATGGACAGGTGGAAAGCTGCATGGTTTGCGTCTTATGCTTTGCACTATTCCTGATTCCACCGATACTTGAAAAGAATTTTAAGGTAAAGCTGCCGACTGTACTGGAATCTCTTGCCTATATCTTTGTATTTTGCGCAGAGGTGCTTGGCGAAATTGAATGTTATTATATTAAATTCCCTTTTTGGGACACAATGCTCCATACAATTAACGGCTTTATGTTTGCAGCCTTTGGCTTTTGCCTCGTAGATATTTTCAATAGGCATGACAAATTCAGATTCAGACTTTCTGCCGGCTTTCTGGCAGTAGTTGCCTTCTGCTTTTCAATGACAATAGGTATCCTTTGGGAATTTGTAGAATATTCAGCCGACCATTTACTGGGCTTCGACATGCAGAAGGACACACTGGTTTCTGATTTTTCGTCGGTATATATTGATGAAACAAACAGTAACAAAGCAATAAAAATTGATAACATAGAAAAAACTGTAGTATACTATGGAGATGGCTCGGAGCTTGTGATAGATGGCGGCTATCTTGATATAGGAATAAATGATACAATTCAGGACTTATTTGTAAACTTTGTTGGAGCTGTCGTTTTCAGCTGCATTGGCTATGTATATGTTAAACAAAGAGGAAAAGGAAGGCTTGCAGCAAGCTTTATTCCGGAAATAGAAGAGGATCCTGAGGAATATTTGGGCCCTGAAAACATGGAATAGACGGATATTAGCAAAAAAAATCCCATGTCAGCAAAAAAAACAGTTGACATGGGATTTTAGGTATGATATTGTTTAAAGGCTATGGAAGAGGTCTTTTTTTTATGCCTAAAATTAACACGGAGGTGGAAGCCATGCGAGTAAAAATTACATTAGCATGTACAGATTGTAAGCAGCGTAATTACAACATGACAAAAGAAAAGAAAAACCATCCGGATAGGATGGAGACCAAAAAGTATTGTAGATTTTGCAAGAAGCATACATTGCATAAGGAAACAAAGTAGTAGTATTGCTAGAAAGGAACTGACATGAGCGAAGACAAGAGTGCAGCTGTTAAAAAAACCAGCTGGTGGAGCGAAGTTAAGGCTGAATTCAAAAGAATTATATGGCCGGACAAACCAACTTTAGTTAGAGAAACTATCGCTGTGTTTGTTGTTACTATTATTTTAGCAATTATTATTGTTTTGATTGACTATGTTGTGAAATTTGGCATTGATTTTATTCTCTAATTAAAGGATAAAGGTGAAAAAATGGCAGAGGCAAAATGGTACGTTGTTCATACCTATTCAGGTTATGAAAACAAAGTAAAATCTAACATTGAAAAAACAGTTGAGAACAGAGGTATTCAGGATCAGATACTTGAAGTTTCTATTCCAATGCAGGAGGTTATTGAAACCAACGAAAAGGGAATCAGAAATAAAGTATTGAGAAAGACTTATCCCGGTTATGTATTTATCAACATGGTATACAATGATGATGTATGGCATGTAGTTAAAAATACACAGGGCGTTACAGGCTTCGTTGGTCCGGAATCAGTACCTATTCCTCTTACCGACGCTGAGATTCAGTCACTTGGAATTGGAGAGGAAATCGTCTCGACAGTAGTTGAAGATGCTGACTTCGTAGAAGGAGACAACATCGTGGTTATCAGTGGTCCATATATTGGAACACAGGGTGTTATTAAATCAATTAATCACAGCAAAAAAACCATTAGGTTTAGTGCTGACAATATTATCGGTGGCGCAAGCACATTGGTAGAAATTGGTTTTAATGCAGTAAAAGTTGAACGTTTTTAATATATAAAAACTTGTTCATTTAGCGAGAAGCTAAAAAAATTAAAAAGATCCATTGTTCGTAAAGGCAGCGAGCAATCTGCATACTCACCTTGGGTATGCGAATTGCCATTCGTTAGCAGAATGGTAAGTGGGAGGAATCTTCCGATAACACCACATTTTTTAGGAGGTACGCTATTATGGCAAAGAAAGTTACAGGTTATATCAAATTACAGATTCCGGCTGCAAAGGCTACACCGGCTCC
>CAZVBH010000118.1:0-5884 GCA_964625275.1 uncultured Lachnoclostridium sp. | reverse complement strand
CCTTCGGCTTCGAGGGCTGCTTGTTCTTCTTCGGTGAGTTCTTCTACGTCCACGCCTTCGTTGGTTTCATCTTCGTAGTCTTCGAGATGATAGTCTATGTCGCCTTCTTCCGGATAGATTCCAAGGTGGGCTACTACTCGTGAGAGTATGTCACTTGTCATCTTAGCTGCGAGCTTACTTGTGTTGTAGTAAGTTTCGTCATCTATCTGGTCGAGTACTACATAGGATACGAGCTGTGGATCATCTGCTGGTATGCTTCCGATAAAGGATACTACGAAGAGTCTGTCAGCTCTGTTTCCTTTCTGTGCTGTACCTGTTTTTCCACCAACCTTATAGCCTTCTACAGCTGCGCTTGAGCCTGTTCCGTTTTCTACTACGGACTCTGTTGCAAGTCGCATATAATCACTGGTTTCTTTCGAAACTGTTGTTTTCATTAATGTGTCATCGGCTGAATATACTGTAACACCATTGCTGTTCACTACCTTGCTGACTACATGAGGTCTGTAATAATAGCCACCATTGATAAGTGATGAATATGCTGCTGCCATCTGTACCATGGTTACGTTGAAGGACTGTCCGAATGTACTTGTTGCAAGCTCTGCATCTCCCATGCTTGCTTCGTCAAGTAAGATACCTGTTGCTTCGCCCGGAAGGTCGATTCCTGTTTTTTCTCCAAATCCGAATAGCTTCTGATACTTGAGAAATTTTTCTGCACCGAGTGCAAATCCGACGTCCATAAGTACTACGTTACAGGATTTTTCCATACCCTGGGTAAGGGTAAGTGGTCCATGTCCATTTCTGTTACTACATCTGATTTTCCAAATGCCTACATTTTTGTAACCGCCACAGTCATATTCTGCTGTGTCACTAACCTGCACTGCATTTTCTTCCAATGCTGCTGATACTGTTATGAGCTTATAGGTTGAACCCGGCTCATAGGTATCGCATACTGTATAATTTCTCCACATATTGTTGAGAGCATTGCTTTTTTCAGTATCTGTCATTTCGGCAAGCTCTTCCTCTGAATAAAGTGCTGAGAGGTCACGTGGATTGTTAAGGTCATAGCCTGTGTTTGAGGCCATGGCATAAATTTCACCTGTATTTGGATTCATGAGGATTACGGCTGCATTTTCAACTGTATACTCCTCCATAAAATCGCTCATTACATCTTCAACTATTTCCTGACAGAAGGAGTCTATTGTCGAAACTACTGTTGCTCCGTCTTCTGCTGCCACTGTGGTCTCTACGAGATTTAATTCGTTATCATAGTAGCCATAGGAGCGTCCGTCAGTTCCATTGAGATAGTCATTGTAGGTTTGTTCGATTCCATAGGTTCCGACATTTCCTGAATTTGTATAACCGATTACATGTGATGCAAGACTGTCAAATGGATAGGTTCTTGTATATTCCAGCTCGAACCAAATACCTTTAATGTTGCTGTCTGATTCCTCTAGCTCTTTAAAGGTTTTTACTGCATCATAGGATATTCCTTTTTTTAGAACTATATACTGACTTTTGCTGTTTTCGGTAAGTGTTGTTTTGAGATCGCTGTAATTGAGCTCGAAGGTCTGGCTGAGTGCCTTGAGTGTTGGCTCGGTATATGAACCTTCGTCATCACTGAGAATTACGGTTGCATCCATTATTACATTGTAAATTTCCTGACTTTGAGCGAGAACAATTCCATTTCTGTCGGTTATCGTGCCTCGTTCATAGGGAATGGTTGAACCGGTATAGGATAAATGACTTAAGACCGCATTTGAGTATTTTTCTCCCTTAGTTTCGTAGAGGAAAATGATGCGGCCGATTAAGCAAATCATGCAGACAAAAATGACACTGATTACCACTGTCATTTTTCTCCGCATATTTTCTGAAAATCTTCTTTTATTATTTCTTCTGTTTCGATCAGTATTACTGGTACGTCTGACCGGCGTTCTTTTTTGTTCCATTGTTTTTTCCTTTATTTTTTAGTTTTCAGGAACATCCTTATATTGTCTTACGTAGCCTTCTTCAACATAGTCATAGGTTACTACCTGATTTTCATCCGGGTAAACCATGCCAAGCTCGGATACTGCAACTCGATAAACCTCTCCCAAATCTACGCTTGAATCAATTGCAGCATAAGCTTCATCATTTTCTGATGTAAGCTCATCGAGCGTTGAGCTAAGTGTTGAAACCTGCTTGTCCAGCTCTGTGATTTGTGATGACAATGTGAGATAATTAAGTGCATAGCCAATAATACATACCAATGCTATTGTCAATACGAAGGCTGAGGCGAAGTCAATTCCATAATTCATTCTTGCATGTGCATCTTCACTTAGTCTTGCACGCTTTTCGTTTTGGAGATTAACTCTTCGCAGTCTTCTTTCAGCTTTTTCTTTTCTTTCTGCCTTTCTGGCTAGATTGTCATGTACATACATGTTGTTGTTAATTTTTGTTACGTGGCTTTTTGGCCTATTTACTTTCATTTTATTTTTCCTCGTTGTCTCCCCGTTCAAATATTCTTAGCTTTGCACTTTTGGACCTACAGTTTTGTTCGAGTTCCTCTTCGCCCGGTAAGATTGGTTTTCTTGTTACCACTCTGCCTTTGCTCTTCTTTCCACAGGTACATACCGGAAAGCTTGGTGGGCATGTGCATGGGTTTTCATACCTTCTAAATGAACTTTTAACTATTCTATCCTCTAGTGAATGAAAGGTTATTATGCAAAGCCTTCCCCCCGGCTTTAGCAGACCTACCATATCATCAAGGGTATTTTCCAGAACCTCAAGCTCTCGATTCAGCTCTATTCTTATTGCCTGAAATGTCTGCTTTGCGGGATGTCCTTTTCCTGCTCGCATTTTTGCCGGAATTGCTCCTTTTATTATTTCGGCAAGCTCTGTGGTTGTTTCGATTGGTTTTTTGGTTCTTGCTGTTACTATGTGTTTTGCAATATTTTTAGCAAATCGGTCTTCCCCGTAGTCTCTTATGATTCTGTATAATTCCATCTCGGGGTAGGTATTTACTATTGTATATGCTGTGGTTTCCATTCTGGAATCCATTCGCATGTCTAATGGTGCTTCGAGTTTGTAGGAGAAGCCTCTCTCTGGGGTGTCAAGCTGGTAGGATGATACTCCTAGGTCAATTAGAATTCCGTCTACTTTTTCAATTCCGAGGTTTTCGGCTACTTTTTTTATGTCTTCGTAGTTGCTGCGTACTGCCGTAAATCTGTCTCCGAATTTTTCAAGTCTCTTTGAAGCTGCTTTTATTGCTGTCGCATCCTGGTCTATTCCTATGTATCGGCCTTTTTCGCCAAGCATTCCCAATACTTTTTCAGCATGGCCGCCTCCACCAAGGGTACAATCAACATAAATGCCGTCCGGCTTTACATTCAATCCGTCTACAGTTTCATTAAGCATTACGGAAAAATGATTGAATGAAATTGGTTTTTCGTCATTTTCCATTTTGTGCTCCATCCTTCCGGTTAGAAATTAATTCCCATATTTGCAAGCTTTGCGGCCATGGCTGCGAGATCCTGTCCGTTTGTCTTTGCTTCATAGGTTTCTTTGTTCCACAGTTCTACTTTGTTGCCTACGCCTACAAAAACTGCTTCTTTTTCAATTCCGGCTGCACTTCTGAGCTCTGAGGGGATTAGGATTCTTCCCTGCTTATCTATTTCGCAGGTGCTTGCATTAGCGAGGAGTATACGTCTCATCTCTCTTACTTCTGCGAGCATACTTGGCAGTGACTTCAGCTGATTTACGAATGCTTTCCAATCTTCAGCTATATAGACATCAAGACAGCCATCAAGTCCAAGACTGACTACCGGATTTTCGCCGAGATCTTTTTTGAGCTTTGCAGGGATAATTATCCTGCCTTTTGCATCAATGTTGTGATAATACTTTCCGGAAAAATCGATATCGTCCATTGGTCCTTTGCTGCCTCCTTTCTGCCGTTTTTCTAAAAATCCTCCACTTTTTGGGTATACTACCCCACTTCGTGCCACTTTATGACACCATCATATATCAAACTCATTCAAAAATCAATACCTTATTTGCGAAAAAAGAGCAAAAAATTGTGAAGCGCCCATGAAATTTTAAGAAGGAAGCGCCTTGAAGATTAGGAGAAAGCGCCTTGGGGGATTAAAAGGAAGCGCCTTAGGGATTAAAAGGAAGCGCCTTGAGGGTAAAAAAAGAAGCACCCATATATGATACTCCAAGTGCGCGGGACCCCGGCTGCTAACGCAGCCACCCGATGCACTTGTACGTATGATATATGGGCACTTCTTTTAATTCACTCTTCATTTAATGACAGTTTTTGTTCTTATAAATGTAACGAGGCGCTTCCAACTTACTTTTCATCAAATATTAAGTTTTATTCTTTTTTATGTTATTAAAGCGCTTCCAACTCACTTTTTCATCAAATTTCAGTTTTTGTTCTTATCAATGTAATGAGGCGCTTCCAACTTACTTTTCATCAAATATCAAGTTTTATTCTTTTTTTATGTTATTAAAGCGCTTCCCACTCACTTTTTCATCAAATTTCAGTTTTTGTTCTTATTAATGTAGTGAGGCGCTTCCAACTTACTTTTCATTAAATATCAAGTTTTATTCTTTTTTCGAAGTATTACGATGGCGAGAACTGAGGCGAGGAACATGAGGCCTGCGAGGACTTGGGAAATTGGGATTCCTGTGCCCCAAATTAGGAGTTGGTCGGATCTGATTCCTTCGAGAAATACTCGAATTAGTCCGTAGCCTCCTACATACATGAAGAATAGTTCGCCATTTACTTTTTTCTTCTTGGTATAGAGCAATATTATTATCAATAGTATCAGATTTAAAACTGATTCGTAGAGAAAGGTCGGATGGACGCTTATGTAGGTTTCTCCATCTAATACTACTGCGTTATTTCTTATTTCGAGGATTCGGTTTAGGGCTGCTGTTTTTCCTGCATAAGCTTCTCGTACTGAATCTTCTGATACGGATGGGTCAAAGTACCAGGAGGTATTTTTTACGTTTATAAGCATTCGCGTAAATCCGCTTGCATAGGAGCCGAAGGCTTCTCTATTAAAGAAGTTGCCCCATCGTCCTATTATCTGACCTGTCAGAAGTCCTACGCAGGCGGTATCTGCAAAATTCAGAAAATTCTGTTTTTTGATTTTTGTAAATACGATACAGGTGCCTATTCCGCCAAGGATTCCTCCGTAGATTGCAAGTCCTCCGGTTCGTAAATTTAAGATTTTGAGTGGGCTTCCTTTAAATGCATCCCAATCAAAGACTACATAGTAAAGTCTTGCACAGATAACTGAGACTACTATTGCAATTATTGCAAAATCCAGGTACATTTCCGGATTCTGTCCTGTTCTTTTGGCCTGCCATTCTGCTACGAGATAGCCCATTACCATGGCAATGGCTATGCAACAGCCATAATAGGCGATTTCAAAGCCTCCTATCGTAAAGCTGCTTCCTACATTTTTCAGGGTTATTCCTAAGCCTGGGAACATTATATCTGTATTTTCAGCCAGTAAAAACATATAAACCTCCGATACAAAAGTAGCTTTTATACGTTAAATCTGAAGAGTACTACGTCTCCGTCAGCTACTACATATTCTTTGCCTTCTGAACGTACGAGTCCTTTTTCTTTTGCTGCGTTAAAGCTGCCACATGCTACGAGGTTATCATAGGTTACGATTTCGGCACGTATGAAGCCTCTTTCAAAATCGCTATGAATTTTGCCCGCTGCCTGAGGTGCCTTGGTTCCTTTTGTGATTGTCCAGGCTTTGGTCTCTTTTGGTCCTGCGGTAAGGTAGCTGATGAGTCCGAGAAGTGAATAGCTTGCCTTGATGAGCTTGTCGAGACCTGATTCCTTTACACCGAGGTCTTCAAGGAACATTGCCTTTTCATCATCGTC
>CAZVBH010000117.1:0-6035 GCA_964625275.1 uncultured Lachnoclostridium sp. | reverse complement strand
ACGGAGCCAATTAGGGCTCCGTTTTCGACATATTAAGTGGCAAACTCGGGTTGTATCACACAGTTTAATTTTGTTCAATAAGCAATCCCGAGTCTAAAAAATATATATAAGCAAGTAGCGAAGCGGACCTAGAATATCATCTTTGATTTAGCCTTAAAATCAGTTAATAAAGACTGTCACCATACAGGATATCTTACCGTAAAGGTTGTCATCTCACCTGTTTCCACTGCTACATAGCCTTCATCCTTTTCTATTATAATTTTTGCAAGTGCCAGTCCTATGCCGTCACTTCCGTTTACCTTGTTCTCTCCCTGATAAAATTTTTCAAAAATATGCAGGATATCTTTGTCGCTTATGGGTGTGCCGTCATTAGTTATAGATACCTGTGTAAAAGCTTTGGTGCCTTCAAGTGTAATAAGCACCTGAGTTTTTGCATGCTCTACGGCATTTTTCATAAGATTGGTAAGTGCTTCCTTTTGCCAAAAAGCGTCACATTTTACCGGTTTTAAATTTTCCGTATCTTCATTATAAATTATTTCTATTTCCCTAAGATCAGCTAAAGCTGAAATGTTTTCCAAAGAATCAGCCACAAGCTGTTTCATATCCGTACTTTCACTATTAAACTGAATTACATTAGCATCAAATTTTGAAAGCTTTAAAAGTGACTGAACCAGACTGCTTATAAGCTCAACATCTCTTCTTGCATTTGTAATCAGCTTCATGCATATGGCATTATTTTCTTCACCAAGCTCCTCTTCCAGGTTTTCAAGATTTATTGAAAGCGAGGTTATTGGTGTTTTTAGCTGATGAGAAATATTGGACATGGATTCTTTAATAGTGATTTTATCCTTTAGAGAATTGTCCGCTGCCTCCTTCAACATGATTGTGGATTTGTAGACCTCATTTTTCAAAATAGAGAGTCCGCCTTCTGTGTTATTATCGATTTTCATTTGATAATTTCCACGATTTATCTGCTCGATATAATGAGTTATTTCCTTAATTTCACGATTATGCTTTTTTTCAATAAAAAGAAGTACTGTCACATATAATAGTGCAAAGGCTAAAAGCGCCAAGCCATTAATAATCAGGAAATCCTTATGTCTGGCATCATTTTGAATTAAAACCGAATCCTTATCTAAATCTATGCCATATTTATTAAACATATTTTTAGATACGGTGCCCTCTGAGTTTAAAATTTCCATTATTTCAGTGTCAGTTACTTCAGGATGTTTTTCAATTATAATTGTACAAAGATAATTAAATCTTTCATTATAATTTCTGACATAGCCTCTGTATTCAGCTGTGCAGATGATACCCATAGCAAGAATAATAAGGGCAAGATAAATTGTTGATACAATCAACAATTTTTTAGTTCGACTGCAATTAATCATTATTTTCACTGCCTCCGGACAAATCTATTCTGTAACCAATGCCTTTTATGGTTTTAATTATGTCTGTTCCCAGCTTATCTTTTATTCTCTTTATGTAAACTGTTACGGTATGATCATAAACATCATTGCCCGTAGCCTGCCAGATAAGGTCAATCACATCACTTCTTTTAACTGCCTTATCGTGATTCATGAACAGAAGCCTGAGTATTTTTAGTTCAAGGCTTGAAAGTTCAAGCTTTTTACCATTCTTTGAAACCTCATGCTTTTCTAAATCAAAGGTAATGTCAGCCACTGTTAGGACTGTTTCTCTTTTGCTTCTCATGAACACACGATTTATGCGTGCCAAAAGCTCTTTGGTAGAAAAAGGCTTTGTAATATAATCCTCTGCACCCATAGTAAGTCCTCTGACAATATCATTTTCTTCATCACGCGCAGTCAGAAAAATTGCAGGAATACCCTTTGGAGCCAGTATTTTTTTATAGAAATCAAAGCCATTGCCGTCGGGCAGCATTACATCAAGCAGCACAAGGCTGACGCCCCCGTTGTAAACGAGAGCATCAGCCTTTGCAATTGTGTCTGCAACAGACACTTCATAGCCTGACTTTTTTAATGTAAATTCAAGTGCTTCTGCAATGCCGGTATTGTCCTCAACCAGAAGCAGTCTGTCATTACTAGACATTTTCATTTTTTATAGCCTCTATAATGTTCTTTTTGTTTATCTTAGAGAGTGAAAGCTTCATAATGCAGAAGATAAGGATAAATACTGCAAGCACACAGAGAATCACTGCTTTAAAAGGAGGCGTGAAGCTTCTGACAGCCAGAGCCTCAACCCTGTATATTATATAGGAGAGTCCAAGTCCAATCGGTATTCCAAAAATCAAGGCCTTAGCTCCTGTAAGGATACTCTCCAGTCTAATCATTCTGTTAAATTCTTTATTGGTCATGCCTATGCTTCTCAGAGTTGCAAATTCACTGCTTCTAAGCTCCATTCCCGTTGAAATGGTATTGATGATATTTGTAATACCTATGAGAGCGATTACGGTAATAAAACCATAGGCGAATATGCCAACAAGTGTAAATAGAGCTTTTACTGTTGCTACCTCTGAATCAATGTTATCTACATATACACCTGTATCGTCCTTGCCTGCGGCTGTAATCAGATTTTCTATATCATCCTGAAGTACATCCGGATTTGAGGAGGTAATGTAGATATTAATATCATGATTAGTATATAAATCTTCAAGCCCATAATATTTAAGCGTATCCCTGTTCACAATCAAATAAGTATTGCCATAATAGGAGTTTTTGAAGCCTAAAGGACGTTCGTCAGTTACCGCAGCAAGCGAAAGCTTAAATTCTTTTTTCTCTGCACCGACAAGCTTCCCTTCATCCTCGTCCCAATCAGCATTTGTGTAATCTTCAACATAAAGGTCCAGCGTATCTCCTGCCTTGTAATCAAAAACGTCGATTGTAGCATCATAATATTTGCCCTTTTCCTTGTTGTAGATTGTGGTTTTTAAATCATTTATTAAAATAGCCTTATTAACACAATCACTCTCTGAAAGCCCTATTTCTTTTAGGTACTCTTTGTAACATTCATCACTGACGCAAACTACATCAAAGCATTCAAGTGCATTTTCACAATACTCTTTGTTGCTCTCATCCTCTCCCATAAGAGATTTAATATAGAGGTCAGTTTTTTTAGTATTATCAGAATATACTGTTTTTACCCTACATTCATTATAGCTGTCTATGTTATCAAGAGTCAATATGTTATTAATAAGTGCCTGAGATTCATTTTCATCCGTCAGCCAGAAGGTTACACTTATATTATAATCATATTCTCCGGCCTCCTGCTTTACAAGGTCAAAGGCCATTGACATGAAATAAGAAATTGCAATAAAGGTTGCGGTACATATTACTATTGAAACAACGGTTGTTCTGTATTTACGTTTGTTTCTTTTAATATTCTTATAGGATACGACACCTCCAATACCCCAGAGTTTGCCTACCCACTTTGGAGTTTTAAGCTTTTTGGCCTTAACCTTTATTTCATTTTGGCTTCTTATTGCTGCAATCGGAGAGATTTTTGAGGCTCTTCTCGCACTGCCGATTGCTGAAAAATAAATTGTTAAAATCCCAAGTAAAAGCGATACAATTATTGCTACATAAGATGGCTTGAAAATAAGATTAACATTTAGTGACTCACCAAGCAGCAGTGTAGTAATTTTAATCAGCACATAGGCAGCTCCTACACCTGATATAAGACCTAGCGGTATACCGATTATGCCAAGCATCCAGCCTTCATAAAGAACTGATTTCTTTATCTGTTTTTTGGTTGCTCCAATGCTTGAAAGCATACCATACTGTCTGATTTTCTCGCTTACTGAAATTCCGAAGCTGTTTTTTATGCAATAAACAGAAGTGACAATAATGATTAATGCCACAATTGCAATTATCGTAAGCAGACTTTTCATAGTATCGGACAACGGCCAAAGTGACTCACATTCTATCAGATAGGCGTTACTGTCAAAATCAATTCCGTTTTCTTCAATCTGAGCATAAATATTTTCCACATCCTCTGTTGTTACAGATTCGTAAGATTTTCCGCTAAATACCTTTTCAAAAAGTTCTTCGTCTACGCCTAAGATAGCTGCCGTAACCTTCGTTCTGTTACGTAAAGCCTTTTTGGTATAACGCGCATAAACTGTTATGTTAGTCTGAGGGTTATCACAATAGGTTACAAAGGTATAGCCCGAGGCACTATAAGGCTCAATTCCATAGGATGGTCTTTCAATTATGCCAACCACCTTGTAGGTCTTTTCAGTGGTATTTACAAGCTTTTCAATTGTGATTTCAGTTTCATCAATTGCATAGGTCTGAAGCTGAGTATCCTGAGTAAAGGCCAAATCCTGTTCGGAATCATAGTAAGTCTGAACATCGCTGATTACTTCAGCCTTTTCTTCGTCGGTAAGCTCAGAATACTCTTCCTGATTTAAGAGCTCGGTCAGCTCTTCTACACTCAGAAGCTGTCTTTCGCCTACTTCAAGAGTAACCTCACTTCCAACTGCAATATCAACTCTTCCGTTTGTCTTTAAATGCCTTGGTATTACTATTTCGTTTTCATTTTCAGGCATACGTCCTTCTACCAGATTAAGAGAGAGATTTTCAAAACCACTTTTATCTGTACCAACTATGCAGGCATAAGGTTTATATTCATTTTGAACGCCTTCAATTTCTGCATAACCCAGTGAGCTTGTGACATACATGCTGTCTATGTCCCTGTTGTTTTCAAAATCTGCTATTTTATCTGCAGAGATTCCCGAAAAATAATAATGAAAATTTCCATAGGAATCCTTTGCTTCCTGAAGTACTGTATAATAAAAGCTTAAGGCAAGACTTGAAAGTGCCGTCAGTAAGGCTACTGAAAGAACGATACCGATAATAGTGACAGTGCTTCGCTTTTTATTAAGCTTTAAATTCTTATAAGTTAATTTTTTTATCAGCTCCATATCATTACTCCTTTACAGTTCAACTATCTTTCCGTCTTCAATACGAATTATCCTGTCTGCACATTTTGCAATGTCAAGATTATGAGTAATCATTACAATGGTCTGATTTAATTCTTTGTTTGACTTTTTTAATATTTCTACAATTTCATTGCCGGCCTTTGAATCCAAATTCCCTGTCGGTTCATCGGCGAGAATAAGTGAAGGTCTGGTTATAAGTGCCCTTCCAATCGAGGTTCTCTGCTGTTGTCCGCCTGAAAGCTCATTTGGCAGATGATATCTTCTTTCTGTAAGTCCGAGAAGGCCTAACATGTTGTCGAGGTCTTCCTTATCTACCTTTCTTCCATCGAGCTCAAGTGGTAATGTTATATTTTCCTCTATATTTAAAATAGGTATCAGATTGTAAAACTGATAAATAATGCCTATCTGTCGTCTTCTGAATATGGCCAGCTTGTCATCATTTAGTTCAAATATGTTCTGACCGTTTATAAATACCTTGCCTTCTGTCGGTCTGTCTACTCCTCCTATAAGATGAAGCAGAGTTGATTTACCGGAGCCGCTCGCTCCTACTATTGCTACAAATTCTCCTTTTTCTACTGAAAGTGATGCATTGTCAAGTGCTTTAACCTCAGTCTGTCCCTTTCCATAAATTTTTGAAAGATTTTCAACCTTTAATATTTCCATTTTTGCCTCCTTAATAAGCATTATGTCTTTCTTATAAGATGAATATAACTTATCTAAAGTTACAGGAAAGTTACATGTATAAAAAAAGGGCATGAATTTCTTCATGCCCCTTAATCATTTTAATTTGTCTGTAAATATCGACAGGCTTTATATTAAAGCTGAGGACCTGCAGCAACAAGTGCCTTGCCAGCTTCATTTGTCTGATACTTAACGAAGTTCTTCTGGAATCTTTCAGCAAGATCCTTTGCCTTTGCATCCCATTCAGAAGCATCTGCATATGTGTCACGAGGATCAAGAATTGCAGGGTTAACTCCTGGAAGCTCTGTAGGAACCTGGAAATCAAAGATAGGAATCTGCTTTGTTGGAGCCTTAAGAACGTCACCACTAAGGATAGCATCGATGATACCTCTTGTATCCTTAATAGAAATTCTCTTTCCTGTTCCATTCCAAC
>CAZVBH010000116.1:4696-6053 GCA_964625275.1 uncultured Lachnoclostridium sp. | reverse complement strand
AGCACTCGGCTGTTAACCGAGTTGTTGTAGGTTCGAGCCCTACTCGGGGAGCTAATCTGCAAAGTACGTATCTAACTAAATATATGGCGACTTAGCCAAGTGGTAAGGCCCCGGTCTGCAACACCGTCATCGCCGGTTCAAATCCGGCAGTCGCCTTTTTAAGCTCTTGTTTACAAGAGCTTTTTTTCTACCCTATTTGAAGTGAATTTAAGGTTATGAGCAAGTAACGAAGCTGACCTAGAATATCCGCTTTGATCCTTTTTACCCGATTTGAAGTGGCTTTAAGGTTATGAGCAAATAACGAAGCTGACCGGGAATATCCGCTTTGCTCCTTATTTGAAAAGTCCCAAGCTTTTTGCCAGGGACTTTTGAATCAGTAATCTTAGATTTCTAACAGCTCATTAAACTTTTCTATCATCTTATAGTATTTATCACACTTTCCAAATCCATAGGCAGCCCATATAAAAGGTACTGCTGCTTCTTCACATGCGTCCTGGTCTCCTAAAGTATCACCGACATATACAGGACTTTTTAAATTATTTCTTTCTATCAGCTTAAGCATAGTCTGTCCCTTTGAGGTATTGGTCTCCCCAAAGCAAAGGTGGTCTTTGATTTCCTTCTCAATACCAAGTTTTTCAATTAAGAGCTCTGCATAGCCACATTGACAATTACTGACAATAAAAAGCTGATGCCCTTTTGCAAGCTCCTTCATATTTTCTACCACGCCGGGGAAAGCTACCTCCTTTAGCTCGGCAGAAGGAGTCTTTTCAAGAACTTCCATTTCATAATCATTGCACTTTTGCATAAGCAGCTCCTGAAGTCTTAGGTCCAGTTTTCCGAAAAGAGCATCAAAAATAACGTCCATTGTTTTTCCAAATAGCCCTTTGAGCTGATCTGCATTAATTTCAGCCTTCAAATCAGAATTATCATTTATTGCCTGATTCCAGGCTTTAGCACAAATTCCGGTCGTATCCCAAAGGGTACCATCGATATCAAATATTATGCTGTCAAAAGTGTTAGATGCAATCTTATCCATAAATTAATTCACTTTCTTTATTATAGGTTTTGACACTCCCCATAGCTAAAGCACGGGGCTATGACATATTGGATAAAAGTATAGTCAAATATCACATAATGATATACTTTGGCATTTATCATATCATAGACTGCTCACCTTAACAAGCTGCAAGAGAAAAAATTAATCTTAACTGAAAAGGGCATTAAGGTTATGAGCAAGTAGCGAATCGAATT
Source organism: uncultured Lachnoclostridium sp. (assembly GCA_964625275.1). Lineage (GTDB taxonomy): Bacteria > Bacillota > Clostridia > Lachnospirales > Lachnospiraceae > UBA3775. The sequence continues at coordinate 4,802 of CAZVBH010000116.1, read as the reverse complement.
GAAAATATCTGCTTCGATGGAATCAATCTGAAGCGATAGAAATTCTGCAATATACAGATTCTCTCAAGATTATGGTAAATGTAGAAAAAGCAGAAAATGCAAAAAA
>CAZVBH010000116.1:0-4596 GCA_964625275.1 uncultured Lachnoclostridium sp. | reverse complement strand
AAAAAAGAAGATAAGAAAATGCAAAAAAAAACAATATTAATATTGACAAAACAATAATAAGAGATATTATATAATTGAAATAATAAAAGTGTGGCTAAATTAAACAAAATGCACAAAAACTAATGCCACTTAATAAGGAGAAAATGAAAAGTGAAGAACAAAATAATAGGCTTTTTGGCAACCATAATTATACTTGCAGCTATTGCAATAGTTATTAAATTGAACAATACTAAAAATGAAACCTCTGGGGATACGAGTGCGCCAGGTGTTGAAAATAGCGATGATAATCAATTGGAAAAAACGGATAATGAAGTCTATGATGAAAATGGTTTGATAGTTGTTTCAATTGAAACCCATCCTGAATTATTTTCATTTGAAGAAGATGTTGAAGAAAATGAGCCTTACAGCGGCAATGGCTCAACGTTTAAAATAACATTTAGTGAAGAAGTGACAGATTCCGACGGCAATATAACTTGCAAATCTAAAGATTATGATCTTTTTGATGAAAATGCCAAATTAGAAAAATCAACTTTTGATGGATATTCATTTAAAACATATTTTCCTTTAAACGCGGGAGTAATGATAAAGTTCCAGACAGGAGCCTTTGATAAGGCATACAAATTAGTCATTCCGGAAACTTATGAAGATAAGAACGTAGTATCTGTTTTGGAAATAGCAAATGATAATTATATACAAGAAATAGAATATCCTGATTTGTGCTCTGATGTATCAATAAATAATTGTCCCAATTTAAAGAAACTAAGTTATTCCGACAATGTTTATGAAATGAATATTTTCGATTGTAATGCTTTGGAGAGCTTAGAGCTTAATGATGATATTAAAGTTATTCAAGGTGTTTTGTATGACAATAATGCTGTTACTGATATTACATTAAGTAATGAAGCTTTAATACTGAGCACTTCATTTTGTGATTGCCAAGCCTTAGAAAATGTAACCTTTGACGATAATTTAATGATAATTGATCAATCATTTTCACTTTGCCCTGTATTAAATAATATCATATTACCTGAGAATGTTTTTTTGATTAATTACAGCTTTAATAATTGTGATTTGCTGGATAGCGTTTATGTACCAGATAGTGTTACATTTATTTCAAATAGCTTTAATAACTGTCCTAATCTGGTTCTTTCTGTAGGTGAAGGAAGTTATGCAGAAAGTTACGCAATTGAAAATGATATTGATTATATTTATCACTAAACCGGAGAAGATAAATCATGATAATAAAAAAGCAGCTTCGAAGACTTTTCAAGGAGCGTCTTAATTTTGTGCTGATGCTAATGCTTATGCAGACGGTTGTTATTTTTGGAATCTTTTTCCTGTCAGGAGTAATTGTAAACAGCGCAAATGTCGTTAATGAAGATGAATATAAAACCTTATGGATTCAGATTGAGTTTACTGAGCCGGTCATCTATTCAGAGCTTGAGGAAACGGTACTTGGCTGGCAGGATTATCTTTCAGACAGTATTGATGATATAGGATTAGTAGCATATGAAGAAAGTGAAGACAGCGATAGTGGGTTTATTACTTACACAGCAAATGCAGGAATTGAAAATGGAAAGTATAAGCTCGGAAAGAATAATCTTAGGATGGAAAAGCGTCTTGAATATGGGAGAATGTATACTGAAGATGAATTGAATAATGGAAGCAATGTAGCTGTAGTCTATATGTATGATGTTGAAAGTGATGAAGCTCTGTCGATAAACGGTGAAGATTATGAAATAATCGGTAAGGTATATACTACTCGTGAAGGTAATGATCCCCTTATAAATATCCCTATAAAAAATTTTGAGGATCTCTCAATTTCCACTATGGATTTAAATCTAAATATAGTACTGACACAGGAACAGGTTGAACATATTTCATCTGAACTTGACAAAGTTATTCGTGGAAAATATGAAATTCATTGGGAACAGGGTGAAATACCTGACTCAAAAGCATTGGCAAAAACTATTTTGGTGGCATCTGCTTTTATATTACTTATTGTGTTGGGGACAATGTCTTTATTATTTTCTTATCTTATAAGGGAAAACAGCTATAGGCTGGGAGTATGGAAGCTTTTGGGCTGTCGTCATTATGCAGCTGCAGGCTTATATACATTGGAAATGGCATTACTTACTGCCCCTTCTTTAATTATAGGTACGGTTTCTTTCATCATAATAAAGAACAAGTGGCTTCTAAAAATGTATCCATATATGAAAACCTTTTATACCTGGAAAAAATATTTAGGCTTTGATTTTGCCGTATTTTTAATAGTAGTCGTAACAATTTTTGTTCTTTCATTTGTAACAACCAGAGGAAAGGTGAGAAGGCTTTTAGCCTAGGAGAAATATGGGAACAGTAAAACTTATGCTTAGTGAGTTTATGAATCACTTAAAAAATAATTTTGTGACTGCTTTATTAATGTCGGTAGTTTCACTTATTCTGATAATTTTTATGTCAATATACTTATTTCAGGTATCAAAGCTAAAGCCATTTAAGGCGTTAAATATTGAACGTGGTTTTTTCTCATGTTACGGAAGTAATTTTCAGACAGATGAATTGGAAGAAATGGAAGGCGTTGAAAATATTTACTATTTTTATAATGGAAATTATATATCTGAAGATGGGGAAAATTTTGGGAAAATAATAGGATATGATGAATGGGTATGGGAAAACTATACTCCGATTTTAAATTCAGGAGAATGGTTTTCAAATCAGATTATTGAAGCCTGTGAAAACGAAGGAAACATTCCCATAATAATAAGCGGTAATACCGGAGCCTACAAAGTTGGTGATGTAATAGGCGGATATTTAGATTATGATTATTACTCGGACGAAAAAGAGAAAACTCTTTTATCCATGAAGGTTATAGGAATGGTTACGGATGATACGGGTATAATTGGTGATGATGGCAGTTATAGTGCTTCAGATATGTCTTATGAATCCTTATTTAGAAATGCTTCAGACTTTCAGCGTGATGACAGCAGCCAGATAGTAATTATTCTACCATTAAAGATGGTCAATGAGAAGGGTTTATCATTAAAGAAATCATATAAATTTTTTATAAAATATAGTGATAGCCTATCATCAGAAGAAGCAGATGAGCTAGATACATATTTTTACAGAATAAATGAAGGTAGTGGCATTACAATGTCAGAGTTCATGGCAGATTCTGAGGAGAAAATTAGAGAAACTATTTTAGAATACGTGCCATTTATCATAATTGGTATTATGATTCTTGCAGTAAGTATGTATTCACTTACTTATCTTACAGTAGCTAAATGTAGCAGTCATCTGGCTGTCTATATGCTGATAGGGGCATCTAAAAAGAAAAATTATTTGATACTTTTGGGAAATACTATTGGTACAATTATGTTATCAGCAATTTTATTTGTTATTGAATTACAGTTGTATAAGTCATATGCATATTCTCATCAGGCAGTATTTATGCTTAAGAATGGTTATGAGCTTATAGTTGTGATTGCTTATTTGGTTTTCTTTTTATTTATGAGTGCGTCTATGTTTATGGCATTTAGAAAAAAGACTACACGTGGATTGCTGATATCACTCCACAAATAGGCTGTTGATAATATAGCCCTCGCAAACCCCTATGCGGGGAGCGTTATAGGAAAGGAAGACAGTTATGATTGAAGTTAAGGGATTAAATAAAATATATAATCAGGGAAAGAAAAATGCTGTATATGCATTAAAGGACATTAATTTGACAATTAATGATGGGGATATGGTTGCAATATGTGGTACAAGCGGTGCAGGAAAGTCAACCTTGCTTTATTGTATAGCGGGACTTGAGGATTATCAGGAGGGAACCTGCACAATTGACGGCATTGAGATAGGTAAATTAAGTGATTCGGAGGCGGCAAAGCTGCGCAATGAGAAGTATGGTTTTGTTATGCAGGATTTTGCATTGATAGAAGATTATACAGTTTTTGAAAATATTATTTTGCCATTCTCTTTTGGTAAGAAGGTGGAGGGAAAGACAAAAGAACTTGCAGAAAACGTAATTGAAAGAGTGGGATTAATGCAGCAGAAAAATTCATATGTGAAAGAGCTGTCTGGAGGACAAAAGCAAAGAACTGCAATAGCAAGGGCGTTAATAAATAAACCGAGTGTGATTTTTGCCGACGAACCGACAGGAGCTCTTGATTCAAAAACTACAGGTGAAATCATGGACTTGTTTACCGAATTAAATAAAGAAGGCATTACAATACTTATAGTTACTCATGATAGCAAAGTAGCAGCATATTGTAAAAGAGTTATTCAGGTTGAGGATGGAAAAATAGACCAAATGTAGAGTTGTTGTTATCTATGCGAATATCCGCTTTGATACTTAGAGGACGTATATCTTTTTTATACAAGATAACCGTAACCTTAGGTTGCGATTTGTAAATTCTTGTGTTATGATTTAATAACTAGTTGATATTTAACCTTATCGAAGTGGCATTAAGATTATGGCAGAAATTTGACGTAGCATGAAGGAGATGTGTTATATGGGAATGTTTTTAAATCGTGGAAACGAAGAGTTTACCAGAGTTTTAAACTCAGGACTTTATGTAGATAAGACAGATATGATTAACT
>CAZVBH010000115.1:0-6128 GCA_964625275.1 uncultured Lachnoclostridium sp. | reverse complement strand
CTTTATTGCTCATCAGTAAAATTTCTTCTACTACTGCTGAGCAAATAGTTATAAATTTTCTTTATATTGAGTCCCCCAAGCTACCATACTGTCAAGGATCGGCTTTAAAGACTCTCCAAGTTCACTTAGTGAATATTCTACTTTGGGTGGAATATCCTGATAGACGGTTCTGATGATAAGACCATCATCCTCCATTGATCTAAGGCTGTCGGTAAGCACCTTCTGACTTATGCCATCAAGACTTTTTTTCAGCTCATTAAAACGCCAAGGTCTTTGAAGCAAATTTCTAATAATTAGCAGTTTCCATTTACTGCCAATAAGAGAAACTGTAGTAGCAACAGGACATTCCGGTAATTCCTCTTTCTTTAACATAATGGTTCTCCTCATGTTGTTAACCTTTGATATATTGAGTATCATTATAACAGATTATAGTGAATAGAACAATAATTTTTACAACTAACCTATTGAGCATACTCAACTGTCATCACACGTCAAATTCCATTTTTTAAAATTCTATTTATATTTGCCCGCTCGCATTTCAAAATATTTAATATACTTATACAAATGTCCAGAGCTATAAAAAAAGCCCCAATTTTTAACAAATAGATACTACCATTCAAATTTATAATCTTAAATCCAATTTTCATAATAATTAAAATAATCATTTCAATTATTGACAACTGAGCTATACTTTTATTTCTTTCTGCAATGCTATATCCCATCATTAGTAATATGGCTTTTTCTTTGCTATTCACCTTATAATCTAATGATATAGCAATGATTGAAATTATGAAATTTAAAAGTCCTAATACTACAGAAACTGAAGTACCTGCCTTCAAAATACCTAAAATTATATTTCTTTTATATTTATAAAGAGTATAAAAATTATCATATGAAATTTCATAACCATTTTCATAAATTTCATTTTCAGAAAGCAAGGCGACGTCATCAAATTTATCAAAATATAGAATCTTGCCACAAATATAATCAGATATATTAATGTCAAAATAATAATCCTTATCCCTTAACCAAGTAACTATAGGATTATCTATTTGTTCATATCCATACTGCGACTCGGGATCAAAAATAATTATACTGCTATCTTTATAATATTCTACAACCTCAACAGATAAATTTTCCGGACTCTGATAGCAGTCATAAATATTCTGATAAGCATATTTTAAGCTTTCATCATCCATCGCTTTTTCATTAATAAAAATGACAACATCATAATCATCATAATTAAAATCTATAGCTGATTTAGTGCAAAAATCAGCTATTATATTATTTGCATTGTAATTTGCAAGAACATACGAATTATTTTCTAAATCATCAAGCACTTTGCAACTAAAAACCGGTTTTAATTCCGTATAATAAGATTTGTATAGGTTGTTATAACAATCATAATAATAATTTAAATAATCATCCATTTCAGATTCATTAGCTAAATTAAAATGCTTTAGACCTCTCAAATTAATAAATGTGTAGTTCTTATAATTCATCAAAAGTTTTGAATCTTCCTCACTACTCAAACCTGATAATGTACTGACTGTTGTAGATATTCCAAAGACTGAAATTGAGAATATCACTAATTTAAAAATACGCAAAAATGTCAAAAATGCTTTTTGACCATTCACATTGTTAATTGATGCCCGAATATCTACATTAATAAGATTAATATATAAAGTTGATACAAGTACTACCACTATGAAATAAGAGATAGCCATCTGTGGTAATAGCCAAAATCCGTTTACTAACAGCCTAGCCACTAAATATCCGCCTAATAGAATTATCAAATCTGTAATGATTTCATTTAAAATATTTTTTATTATTATTGAGAATAGATTTTCTCCATAAATTATTTTTACAACTAACTTTTTACGTGAAGATATAAAAGATTCTAAAGCAAAAAGAACAATCAGCAAGCATACTATTATCCATAAAATCAATAAGACATCTCCTTCACTAGAGCCGTTATAATCAGGTATTGACATGTCAAATCGATTGCATAGTTCATTATAAACTTCAATAGTATTATCCGTAAATGAAACTGAATATACATAATCAAATCCATCATCTTTCAGATCAGTCAAATTATGAAAAGCTACACTTACAGAACCTGAAAACAAAGAATTATATGTAGTCTGATTAATTGGAAACTTTTGTGGAATTTTTTTTATAGCCTTATCATTTGCATAGATATCTAACTCATTACATCTGTTATCATTATAGTGCATTACACAAACAAAAAATCCTACATCATATTTCTTGCATACAACATCTAATTCATCTAAAAAATCTTCTTTTTCTTTAATATTGTTAATGCCTGAAATATCTGAATTTTCAAAATAAACACTATCAAAGTTAGACAGTTCGTTAACATATAAATCATTATTTATCAATAAAACAAAAAGAATAGCACAGCTTAATAATATTATTTTTATATATTTCATAACTAACTAAGTTCTTATTTATAAAAGATTAATATCAAAGCGGATATTCCAGGTCCACTTCGCTACTTTATCATAACCTTAAGGCCACTTCGTGGCTCATCAGTAGGAGTCCAGCCTCCTACTGATGCTGAAAAGTCATGTTATCCCAAAAGCTAGACTTTTGAGGTAACATATCACCGCTTAAGAAGCAGGGGACTTTTCAGATAAGGTTAAACTCCATAATTCATTTGCTTCTAAAATAATTTTATTAATTTCAGTAATATTTTCGTCAATCTTCGCTTGTTCAGAATCAGCTAAAGGAACAACCAAAGATCCTGACAAATAAAATTCACCATCCTCACTTAATTGTGCGGAAACACAGCTATGTATATCACTAGAAGAATAAATAATAACTTTACAGTCCTTATTTCCCCAAATATCTTCCTGTACAACAAGAGAAAGCGTAGCTGTATCACCATCATTTATTGTTATTTTCTTGCTAATTTCAGCATAGTTTTTATATAAGAATACGGGATTTACAAATAATTGATAGTCTCCTACATTTCCCTCCATTTTTTTAGTATCAAACGAAAATTTTACAGAGCTGTCATATTTTAAAACTATTCTCAAAAGTAAAACTGTATAAGTGAGTATAATGACAACTATAAAAACTATCAATATTACTAAAATCTTTTTTTTCATCGCAAATCAAGCCACCTCTCATAGGCATTCAACAACTTACTTATTTTATCCTGATTATCTTTCAATACGATTTCATACTGTGTTGTATCATATCCATCATAATAATCACTATTTATAGTGCCATCCTCATTTATCATTATCTGATAATTAACATCATTTGTAATAGTATAACATGATACACCAATCTCTTTCCTGCCAAAAAGATTTTCCCAGCAATGAATAGTAACATAAATTTTATTTTCTTCATTTGCCAAATCTATCTTCATATCATCAACATCAGAAATATTTAAAGCATCTTCTGAAAAAATCCAATTTGATGGCTTATATGAAAAGTATACGTCATTGTCATAATATTCGTATTTATAATCAGATTTTCCGTTGGAATTATATGTCATGTTCCTGACAATAAAATATTTTTTAACCAACGATGGAACAAACATCAACAATATCATTATGAATAATACAATACAAAAAATCTTTTTTAATTTTTTCATCTTTAAATTCAAATTTGCTTACTATTGAATAACATAGAATACTACTTTACGGTAAAGTCAAAGCGATTCACATTATCTTCAAACTGCTTAATAGTTCCAATGTAAAACTGTCCACTACTGCCGGAATGTCTTATTTCTTTAGTAGCCCAAACAGTTTTTAATTTATCTCCCGATTTATATAACCCTTTGTTGTTAGATACAGAAGCAAAGTGGGTATAAAAATCAGCATTAAAATGAGTATAGTCTTCATTTATTAATGTTGTATTATAGCCATACTTAATTTGACCAATATACACATCATCATAATAAATATACTTATTTTCTTCCCAATCCTTACTAAACGTATAGCTGCCCAAAAAGCATCTTACGCACTCTACAGTATAAGTTGAAGCATGTGCAAAACTTGTTAAAGTAAATGCATATAATGTAATAGCAAGAACAACATTTCTTATCTTCATAAAAACACCTCCTGATCTTATTATATCTCATCCAATTTATTTGTCAATATCTAATAATCATGCACAAAATTTTTCTTACAATATTCCTATTTTTGCAAAAAACTAAACTCTTTAAATTCTGCCCATTTTCCATCTTCATCTATAGCATAAAGGCCAAGAACTACTCCTGTAAATCCACCCGCTACTTCAGATGAAAGATACTTTGTTCTGGCGTTGCCGATAAGAGTTCTTTTTTCACCTTGTCGTACAAAAAAGCTGTAATTTTCAGGTGTTGATTCTGCCTCTAAGGTAATCTCACCTTCTTCAACCGAAAATGTATTTTTAACATCCATTGCATCTCCAACCTTAAGTTTTAAAATCACTTCTGATTTACCCTCTTTTTGCACCTATGCCTTGAATTCTACTCTGATTTCCACCGAGATTTCTATTTGTCAAAACCGGATTACCAAAAAAGCCTTCAAATGGGCCAAAAGGAGTTTTACTTCTTGCATATGTAATCATATGTCCATACTCAGTACCTCCTTCAGCAGCCGTCAGATAATACATATCTCCTATATGATAAAGATGCGGCGACTCAAGATATCTTCCACCGCTTCCATGCCATACCGGAATGCTGTCAGTCAACTTTTCTCCGGTATTTATATCAATTTCACACTGTAAAATACATGGCTTACCGGCTTCATCACTTCCGTTACTTGTAAAATAAACCTTATCTCCATCAAATAAAAGTGATGGATCAATACCTTCCTGATCTACAAAAATAGGTTTTGACCATTCACCATATATATCCTTTGTAGAAATATAAAAATTTTTCTGATATGTATCGTTAGTAGTCACCATGTAAAATGTGCCATCATGATACCTAAGTGTCGGTGCAAATACTCCACCCGAGCTTGGGATTTTATGAAGTGCAACCTGTTCAGTTCTTGTAAGGCAGTTAGCTACATGCTTCCAGTTTACAAGGTCCTCACTCTCCAGAATTGGAACTCCAGGGAAATACTGGAAAGAGCTGCATGCTATATAATATTTTCCATTTGCCCTACATATACTCGGATCCGGATAAAATCCACGAATGATTGGATTTTGAATTTTCATTTTATTTTAACCCCATACTTTCTACAGTATATTTTTACTCATAATTATAACTACAATTTATATTAAAAGCAAATTATAAAGTTTTGTTAATAAGGACTGTCAAAATTTTTCTCAGCATAAGCTACAGCTTCTTCAAGAGTCATACCTGTAAAATATGGTGCATTAAGATATCTTCCTGATTTTTTATCATCAATGAAGGCTCCGACAACTATTCCCGGAATGGCACTTTCAGGTGCATTTGGTGCATTCGGTCCTCCCAAATCAGTTCTACACCATCCCGGATCAGTAAGATTTATCATAACATCCGTTCCTTCAACAGTTGAACCCAAATCAATAGTTATCTTGTCAAGTGCAGCTTTACTTGCTGAGTAACCTGCCTGCTGAGGTTCAAGACGAATGCCACTTGTGGTATTTAAGATACGTCCAAAGCCTCTTTCAATCATCTTTGGCATGAAATGATAACAAATCATCGCAGGCGCTATTGTATTAATTTTAAAGCTTTCAGTATAATCACTTACAGGTGTATTATAATAATCATTTCTATAAGCTATCTGTAAACCTGCATTATTTAATACAATATCTACTACAGTTCCTTTTTTGTCAATTTCATCAAGCATTGTCTGTACTTCATCGAGCTTTGAAAGCTCAGCTGAAACAGTATAGGCCTGCACCCCAAGTGCAGTAACCTCTTTTAATACTTTTGCTGAATGTTCAGGCTTTCTGCTATGCAGAATAAGGTTACATCCCTGTTCTGCCATAAAAATTGAAGTAAGATATCCTATACCTCTACTGGCGCCTGTAATCAACGCCCATTTTCCTTTTACATCTACCATTTTTTATACTCCTTAATTTTAGTACTCTTTAGTAATCTGCGTAACTCCATACATCTGTTTAAACGCTTCCAAATCCTTCTCAGAATTAATCAGCATTATTTCCTCAAATTTTCC
>CAZVBH010000114.1:0-6166 GCA_964625275.1 uncultured Lachnoclostridium sp. | reverse complement strand
GGCTTTAAGGTTATGAGCAAGTAGCGAAGCGGATTGCGAATATCCGCTTTGATTTTGGACAACTATAGTGAATTGTTATATTGACTTTACTGCAATAGTAAAGTATAATCAAATTACCTAACAGGTAATTTGAAACGCTTTGTGAATTTCTAATTTGTTAAGTGTTGATGTGGTTTATAAACAATAAGCATGAAATGATATATTAAATGCTTCATAGCTAAGTTTAAAAATAGGGGGAACTTTGGAACTATTATTCATATCTGCTAAGTTAAAAGAACAATGCACGAGTGTAAAAGCTGCCAACAAACTCTTTGGGGGAGATGCAATTTTAGGAAGAAGCTTATTGGCAAGAATTAATGCTCTTATGCAAGCTGAGGTAATCAAGGATGTGATTGTTCAGCCCGCTTTTCACTTTCACAAGTTAAAGAATAAGAATGGAAGAAATTTAGATGGATACTTTGCTATAGATGTTAAGTCAAGGAAAGAACAATGGAGAATAATTATTCAGCCTTTGAATTCAGACGGTAAACCTTATACACCTTGTAATATTGATGAAATCGCTGAAAAAGTGAAAATAGTAGGAATTATGGAGGTAAGTAAACATTATGAGTAATTATATAGAATATAAAGATAAAATTGCATTCCATCCTGGATACTATATTAAAGAAATAGTTGTTGAAAGCGGGTTAACGCAGGAAGATTTTGCTAAGAGATTAGACACAACGCCAAAAAATTTAAGCTTGATTATTCGCGGAGAACAGAGCTTGTCTATTGACATTGCAATGAAATTATCTCGAATGCTCGGAACTAGTATCAGTTATTGGTTGAATTTACAAAATTCATATGATTCATTAGTTGCTGAGTTTAAATCTGAAAATGAGTTGGTAGAAGAGAGAGTTGTATTTCAAAATGTTGATTATTCATATTTTAGAGATAACTATGGATTACCGGATTTACCAAGACAAAAAGATGAACAGATTAAAAGAGTGAGAGAATTTTTAAACCTTGCGACGTTAAAAGCTTTAACTAAGAAAGATATGTCAGTTAGTTTCAGAAGTGCAGATGAAATATTTTCTTCTGATGAAACCATAAAAGCTAATATTATGGTTCAAATAGCTACAAATGAGGCATTAAAGGTTGAGGCTCCAAAGTTTGATAAGCATAAATTTGAAAAAGCTATATCATATGCATTAAAGATTGCTGAAAATAATAATGAATTTTATTCATTAACATATAAAGCTTTTTTAGAAACAGGAGTTGTCTTATTAACTTTACCTAATCTTCCTGGAGCAAACATAGAAGGAGCTACAAAAAAAATAAGTCATAATATTATGCTCATGATCAATGATAGAAAATTAAATGGTGAATCAATTAGAAAACAAGTCTTTTGTCAAAGTGCTCATATATTAAATGGTGATTATGGCATTACCTTTACAAATGAGTCAAGTGTAAAAGAAACAGCAGACTATAACGCACTTATAAAAAAATATAATAATTAGCAAGATTGGAGTTGAAAATGATTCAAGACATTTTTCCACACATTTTTAATAATCACTATGATGAGAAGGTTGTTGCCGGACCTTCGGATTATGTCATAATTACGGAAGAAAAATCAATCCTTGTAGATAAGGATGACTATGAAAAGCATATAATTAGCTTTCCACAGGTCAAGGATTTGTGTGAAGGTGCTGACCTTACTTACCTTTTTTCAATAGATGAGCTTAGGTATTTTACCTCTTTAACCAAGGCTTCATCTGACAATTTTTGTGACACCCTGCCCACTGCTTTAAGTCCAAAGGCTTCAGAAAATTTTAAATTTGTAACCATTCGTGACCTGCGTAATGGCTCTAATGGACCGAAGTTTCAGGCTTTTGCCGCTATAACAGGTAAGCATATTTGTGATTGGTATAATGATGCTGTATTCTGTGGCAGATGTGGTAAAAAAATGAAACATTCTCTTACTGAGAGAGCGATGAAGTGCAGCTGTGGCTTTACAGCCTATCCACGAATAATGCCTGCAGTTATCGTAGGTGTTCTAAATGGTGATAAAATTCTTGTTACTAAGTATAATCGAGGTATTGCTTATAATGCTTTAATTGCCGGATTTACTGAGATAGGTGAAACACTTGAAGAAACTGTGAGTCGAGAGGTGTTTGAAGAAGCGGGTATTCATGTTAAAAATATAAGATATTATAAATCGCAGCCTTGGGGCGTAGCTAATGACATTCTAATGGGCTTTTACTGTGACTTGGACGGAGATGACACAATCACAATGGATAAGACAGAGTTAAAATATGCAGAATGGGTGAGTAGAGAAGACCTGGAATTACAGCCTAATGACTACAGCCTCACTAATGAAATGATGAAGAAATTTAAAACAGGTAAATAAAGTGATTAGACTTGGCTGAAGCTGTTAAAAGCCTGCAACAGCTTCAGCTTTTTCAAATTACTTCAATGACGGCTAAATTAGTTTAACATTAAGTTCAACTAAGAGTGATTAATACCTATGGTCGGAGTTTAATTAGCTCTTGTAAAAATCCGTCTTTAATGCTATTATAGGAACTGTTTTGCATAATTGGAAAGTAAGCTTTGACGGTTTTAATCGCTAAAAATCATCATTTGGCGGATTCTTAGCGAGAAATACCTGGAAATTTCTTTCCATATCCAAAGCATAAAATTAAAGAAATGGAGACAAAGATGAAAGAAGACTTTAAACCGTACGTTCCGGCGGACAAGGTGACACCGGAATTCACAGTGACATCTGTAATCATGGGCGTTATCCTTGCAGTTGTATTTGGTGCAGCTAATGCCTATCTCGGACTCAGAGTTGGTATGACTGTATCGGCATCTATCCCCGCAGCCGTTATATCAATGGGCGTAATTCGTGTAATCATGCGCAAGGATTCAATTCTTGAGAGCAACATGGTTCAGACAATTGGCTCAGCAGGTGAGTCCCTTGCGGCAGGAGCTATTTTTACACTCCCTGCATTATTTTTATGGGCAAAGGAAGGTGTTATGGAAACACCTAGCCTTTTAACAATTTCAGTTATCGCACTCGTTGGTGGTGTCCTCGGTGTACTTTTCATGGTACCACTTAGAAATGCACTTATTGTTAAGGAGCATGGAGTGCTTCCTTATCCTGAGGGAACAGCATGTGCAGAGGTTCTTTTGGCAGGCGAAGAGGGTGGCGCAAGTGCCGGTTCAGTATTCGCAGGTATGGGACTGGCTGCAGTATTTAAATTCTTAGTAGATGGAATTAAGGTAATTCCAGGTGTTATAACAGCACCTATAAAGGCTATGAAGACAGAATTATCAGCTGAGACCTATCCGGCTCTTGTCGGTGTAGGTTATATCTGTGGACCAAAGATTGCATCCTTTATGTTTGCCGGTGGTCTCTTAGGCTGGTTTGTATTAATTCCTGCTATCGTAATTTTCGGTGGTGGTACAATTCTTTATCCTGGCGAGGTTACAATTGCAGAAATGTATGCATCCGGTGGTGCATCATCAATCTGGAGCAGCTACATCCGTTACATTGGCGCAGGTGCAGTTGCAGCCGGTGGAATTATAAGCTTGATTAAGACTCTTCCAATGATAGTAACTACCTTCGTGGATGCAGTTAAAGGAATGAAGAACAGTAAGTCAGATTCAACACTTCGTACAGACCGAGATCTTGACATGAGATTCATCGGAATTGCAGTTCTCGTAATGATTGTACTTATCTGGGCACTTCCTCAGATTCCTGTAAGCTTCCTTGGAGCAGTATTCATCGTAGTATTAGGCTTCTTCTTCGGAGCTGTATCATCCAGAATGGTAGGCCTTGTAGGAAGCTCTAACAATCCTGTATCAGGTATGGCAATTGCAACACTTCTTTTCGCTACACTTGCATTAAAGGTAACAGGAGATACCGGTGCACATGGAATGCAGGGCGCAATAGCGATTGGTTCAGTAATATGTATCATAGCGGCAATGGCCGGCGATACTTCACAGGATTTAAAGACTGGTTATATTCTCGGTGCTACACCAAGAAAGCAGCAGATAGGTGAGCTTATTGGTGCTGTAGTATCAGCACTTGCAATCGGAGGAGTTCTTATCCTTCTTGATAATGCATGGGGCTTCGGTACTGAAGAGCTCGCAGCTCCTCAGGCAACACTCATGAAGATGATTGTTGAAGGTGTAATGAATGGAAATCTTCCATGGGCACTTGTATTCATCGGAGTATTTATCGCAATTGTAATTGAGATTCTTGGAATCGCAGTTCTTCCTGTAGCTATCGGACTTTACTTACCACTTGAACTTTCATCAACAATTATGCTTGGTGGTATCCTTCGTTGGTTCGTAGACAAGAAGAGGGGCAGTGAAGCATCAGATGATTCAAGCTCAGGAATCCTTTATTGCTCAGGTCTTATCGCAGGTGAGGGACTTGTCGGAATCATTCTCGCAATCCTTGCCGTACTCGGTGTTTCTGATGCAATGGATCTCTCAGGTAAGCTTGATACAGGCCTTGTAGGTGGAATTATCCTTATGCTTGTAATGATGGCAAGCGTAGCATATTTTGCACTCAAGAAGCCTAAGAAAGCAGATAAATAATGAGTAAAAAATCAAAAAAATCTTCAGATAACTATCTGGATAAAATCCCTGTATTTAATGAAAAATATAGCTGGAAGGCAGATGAATCCGGTATAGTGACGATTTATATTGAAAATAAAGGCTTCTTCAATTTTATTTGTCAGAAGCTGTTTAAAAAGCCAAGAGTATCACAGGTGCATCTTGAAGAAATGGGAAGCTTTATCATCCCATTGCTAGACGGAAAAAGAACTGTCTATGATTTAGCTCTCCTTATAAAAGAGCATTTCGGAGAAAAAGCAGAGCCTGTTTATAACAGACTCGTAACCTATATGCATACTCTCGAAGCTTATTCATTCATTTATATGAAGCATTAATTTACATTAGCATCGCTGTGCTAAATTAAATATGAAATTCATTTTTGATGAGGTTAAATGACCGGCGGTTCTTATGGTATATTGAAGGCTGGCCATATATGTTTACCTAAAAGTGTATCAGGGTTACGCTACTCTACGAGTAGCGTGCCGCGGTCCCGCACACTTTTATGGTATCATATATGTGCCAGCCTTATTTTTAACTTAAAACCGCCGGGCGTATTATGAAATTTGCTTATCAAAGCCTCGATTTGCGTTGCTTCTTCGATAGCGGCTGAGTGTTGTTCCTGTCTCTGCCTTAAATACTGCTCCTAAGTGACTTTGTGAGCAAAAGCCTAAATAATTAGCTATATCAATAAACGAATAATCCGAATAAATCAAGAGATTTTTTACCAGCTGAACCTTATGCTGATTGATATATTCTACAATTGAGCGCCCATCTGTCTTTTTAAAGAGAGAGGAGAGGTAGCTTTCACTTACATGCAATTCGTTTGCTAGCTCGCTTACAGTAATTTTTCCATGAAGATGTGTGCATATATAATCCTTGCATTCCTGAATTATAGGATTTTTATGAGCCTTTTGATCGTCAGATTTCTTGATTTCATGAAGCTCATGAACCAGTCTTGCATATTCCATTTCTGCTTCCTTTGCAATATACTCTGCTGTCTGAGGATGTCCACATTTTTCAACCCTCATTATGTAGCTTTCTGCGAGAGTGTAGGCTATTTCTGATTCCAGGCCTCCTTCTATTGCATAACGGCTTGCGAGAGTAATTATCATAATAGCATAGTTTTGCTTATCACGAAGTGGCGTTTCTGCCAGAGCTCCAATTTCACCATTTTTATCTTCGTACCAGCTTTTACGAAGTCTTTCTACATCTCCATCCCTAATACTGTTAAATTCACGTCTCTCCTGCATATAGGATATATGCTTTTTCTCATATTCCTGATTTATAAAGGTTGTTTTGGTATAAGTCTTGCGCGTAAGATCGATTTTATTATTTGAGTTGACATATACTAAATCTGTTGGAAGAAGCTGGTCATCGTTCAGGCAGTTGTGAAGCATAGTAGTAAGCTTGAGAATCAAAGAATCCTCTACAAAAGTTAGTGGATATTTTTCTTCGGGCTTGAAGTCCTCACATTCTGTTGAACTTAGATAACCACTACTTACATGATGAAGGCATGGTCCAATAATTATATAGGAATCATCAGTGAATATTGTAGCATAAA
>CAZVBH010000113.1:0-6213 GCA_964625275.1 uncultured Lachnoclostridium sp. | reverse complement strand
GGTTTCGGCTGCGTTTTTCTGTTTGATCCTCTTAATTCTTTTGAAAAACTACCGTGGAGCAACTGGGGACACACCTTAAACATTTTGACAAAGTACTGTAGAACACTGGGGACACATACTTCGTGCAAATTGTAAGATTTGCACGAAGGCTGTGTCCCCGTACCTTGTTCCCTCAGTACCGGCTTTAATAAGTACTAAATAAGTTGTGTCGCCGTACCTTGTTCCCTCTGTATCTACTTTAATAAGTACTTCTTGCAATTTACTTGATACTTAGTTATAATCAAAAGAGGTATGCCATGTAATCATGCTACTATTCATATGTATATGGGAGGATCTGTTATGTCAGACAAAATTAGAGTTGCAATCGATGCCATGGGTGGAGATAATGCCCCGGAATATATCGTAAAGGGTGCCATAGAGGCAGCTCAGGAAAATAAAAATGTGGATATAATACTTGTAGGGCTTGAAGAAGCTATCAAGCATGAAATTGAAAAATATCCTGATTTTGATAAATCACTTATTCGAGTAGTAAATGCAACAGAAAATATTGACTGCAATGAATCTCCTACAGCTGCAATCAAAAAGAAGAAGGATTCTTCTATTGTTGTAGCAATGAATCTTGTTAAGGCTGGAGAGGCAGATTGTGTTATTTCTGCCGGAAGTACCGGAGCAGTGCTTGTAGGAGGTCAGCTTATAATTAAGCGTATTAGAGGAATTGAAAGAACTCCACTTGCACCAATTATTCCAACTGTTAGCGGTGTTTCGATGCTCGTAGATTCAGGCGCAAATGTAGATGCAAGACCAAGCATGCTTGTACAGTATGCCCAAATGGCTTCTATTTATATGGAAAAAGTCGTTGGTATTAAAAATCCAAGAGTTGGACTTGTAAATGTTGGTGTAGAAGAAGAAAAGGGAAATGCACTTGTAAAAGAAACCTATCCATTACTCAAAGCCTGCAAGGACATTAACTTTATTGGTAGTGTTGAAGCCAGAGAAATTCCTTACGGAGCATGTGATGTTATTGTATGTGATGCCTTTGTAGGAAATGTAATTCTCAAGCTTTATGAAGGAACCGCAGGAGCTCTTGTTAAGATGATAAAAAAAGGAATTATGGAGTCTACAAGAGGCAAGCTTGGTGGAATTCTTATTAAACCATCCCTAAAAAAGACAATGAAATTATTTGATACATCAGAATATGGTGGAGCACCATTTTTAGGATTAAATGGATTAGTAGTTAAAATTCATGGTAATTCAAAGGATGGAGAAGTCAGATCAGCCGTAAAACAGTGTATCGCATTTAAAGAGCAGAAGATAGATGAACTCATTCGACAAAATGTAGTGCCGGAGAAACAAAACCTTTAGGGCGGTGTCAGCTCATATATTTTGAACAACTACCGTAGAACAACTGGGGACACAACCGTTTTTTCGGTCGTAAGACCGGAAAATAAGTTGTGTCGCCGTACCCTGTTCCCTCAGTTTAACATTTAATAAAAACTACAATAGAACAACTGGGGACACAACCGTTTTTTCGGTCGTAAGACCGGAAAATAAGTTGTGTCGCCGTACCTTGTTCCCTCGGTACCGGCTTTAATAAGTAGTGGAAAGTTGTGTCGCCGTACCTTGTTCCCTCGGTACCGGCTTTAATAAGTACTAAAGGAGTAAAATATGCCTTTAACAAGACTAATACAAATCATTAGCGAGAAATCAAAAACTGACATAAACGAAATCAGTTCAGAATCCCTTCTTTTGGAGGATTTGGGAATTGATTCTCTCACTATGCTAAAAATCCTCACAACTATCGAGGAAGAGGTGGATTTTGAGCTTCCATTTGATGAAATTAAAGAAATAACGACAGTAAATGAATTGTTGCAAGTTATAAACCAATAACTTGACTTAATAAAAAATAAGAATCGTAGGCGAAAATATGATTAATTTTGCAGAAGTTGAGAAAAAAATTGGATATGTTTTCAAGGACAGGAGTCTGCTAAAGCTTGCTCTTACCCATTCTTCTTATGGTCATGAGATTATGACTCATGGAAATGGACCAAAGGACAATGAGAGACTGGAATTTCTTGGCGATGCAGTATTGGAGCTTGTTTCCAGTGAATTTCTTTATAAGCACTATGAAGAATTTCCTGAAGGACAGATGTCGAAGCTAAGAGCGAGCTTGGTATGTGAACCAACGTTGGCTGATTGTGCACGAAAGGTTCAGCTAAATGAATATATCCTTCTTGGCAAGGGTGAGAAGCAGAACAATGGTGATAAAAGAGATTCTATTGTCTCTGATGCCTTTGAGGCAGTTATAGGTGCAATGTATCTTGATGGTGGACTTGAGCCGGCGCGCAAATTTATTCTCGAGCATGTGCTTGATGACATTGAGACAAAGAGGCTGTTTTTCGATGCAAAAACTGAGCTTCAGGTAATAACACAGAATCTTTATCAGTGCCCACCGGTTTATGAGGTGCTTGCGGAGGATGGGCCTCCTCACAATAGAACTTATAAGGTCAGATGCCTCGTAAATGACAAAGAATACGGCATAGGTACGGGCAATTCTAAAAAGAGTGCTCAGCAGCAGGCAGCTTATGCAGCACTTATTAAAATTAAGAAGTAGAAACTTATAATAAAAACAAGAGACGGAAAAGGAAAAAAATGTATTTAAAAAGTATTGAGGCACATGGCTTTAAAGCATTTGCAAATAAAATCAGACTTGAATTTAATCAGGGAATTACCGGTATTGTCGGTCCTAATGGCAGTGGCAAAAGTAACATTGCAGATGCGGTCAGATGGGTATTAGGAGAGCAGAGTGCAAAGCAGCTTCGAGGAAGCTCGATGCAGGATGTAATCTTTTCAGGTACAGAAAATAGAAAGCCACTTGGCTTTGCTTATGTTACGCTTACACTTGATAATAGTGATAAATGGCTCCCTATCACTTATGATGAGGTTACTGTAGGAAGACGCGTTTATCGAAGCGGTGAAAGCGAATATATGATAAATGGCAATACCTGCAGACTTAGAGATGTACAGGAGCTTTTCTTCGATACAGGTGTCGGTAAGGAAGGCTATTCAATTATCGGACAGGGACAGATTGACAAAATCCTTAGTGGAAAGCCTGAAGAACGTCGTGAAATTTTTGACGAAGCAGCAGGAATTGTTAAATATAAAAAGCGTAAAAGTGCTGCTGAAAAAAATCTTGAGGCAGAAAAGCAGAATCTCGACAGAGTAAATGATATTATTTATGAAATTGAAAAGCAGATAGGACCTCTTACACGCCAATATGAAAAGGCAAAGGTATATTTAAAACTCAAGGAAGAGTTAAAGGGACTTGAAATTAGTAAGTTCGTAAATGAGTATGACAAAAATAACCAGGAGCTTGCCACTCTTTCTGAAAAGCTTTCCATAGTTCAAGGCGATTTGGAGCAGTCCAGGAAGCAGTATGAAACTGCAAAGGCTGAGTATGAGGCTCTTTTAAATGAACTCCAGAAAAAGCAGGAGCTTCTTGATCAGACTAGAGAAGAACGGAATCAGGCTGCCCTCGACAAACAGAATGCAGAAAATGATGTAAAAATTTTCTCGGAACAGATCCTTACAATTAAGGCAGGTGAGGAGCATTTTGCCTCAAGAATGGAAGGAATCGAGCTTCGTCGAAATAATTATAATGATGAACTGGCAGTTTATAATACTAATATAGAAAAAGCCAAAGCTGATATTGTGTTACTTAAGAAAAAATGTGATGCAAGTGAAGCAAAGCTTAATGAAAAACGTGCTGAAATCACAAAGCTCATGGAAGAGGAAAGTGCAATCAGCAAAAACCGTATAGAGACACTTTCTGAAAATACAAAGGTTCGTACTGAGCTTGAACGTATAAATACTATGGGCGAGCAGTATGCAATCAGACGTGCGGAAATTAATGCCAGAATCCTTGCTCTTAAATCAGAAATGTCTCTCAATCAGAGCAATTTAAATGAAGCAAAGGAAGAGCTGAAAAGAATTTCAGGGGAAGTAATTGAAGCTGCAAAGGCCTGCGATGAAAAAGACTCAAGCAATAAAGAGCTTTCTATAAAGATTCATGAAAAAGATGATCTCAGACAACGCAAAAGACAGGAAGTCCTTGTAACCCAGTCCAAGGTTGATACTTTGAAAAATCTTTCGGAAAGATATGAGGGCTATGGTCAGGCCGTTAGACGTGTCATGGAAGAAAGAAAGAGTTACCCGGGAATTGAGGGTGTTGTAGCTGACCTCATCAAGACTGATAATGGACTTGAAACTGCCATAGAAACAGCACTTGGCGGTAATATACAGAATATAGTAACTGATACTCAGGCAACAGCAAAGCAATGCATCGAATTCTTGAAAAAGGGGCGCTTTGGACGTGCTACCTTCCTTCCACTCGATGGTATTAAGGCAAAAAGAGATGAGTTTGATTCTAATGTCATGATGATGAAGGGAGTAATCGGCTCAGCTGCAGACTTGGTTAAATATGATTCAAAATATGAAGAAGCCATTCGTTATCTTCTTGGGAGATTTTTGGTCGTAGATACCATTGACAATGCTATTAAAATTGAACAGAAATTTCACTACAAATATAGAATAGTAACTAAAGATGGTGAATTGTTCCAGCCCGGTGGTGCAATCAGTGGCGGAGCTTTTAAAAACAATTCAAATCTGCTCGGTCGAAAAAGAGAACTGGAACAGCTTGAAGAAAGTCTGGTAAAAGGACGCGAAGAAATTAAGCTGCTTGAAACCGAGATAGACACAATGCGTGCAACTAAGACAGCAAATACAGAAAAGCTTACAGACCTTAGAAGTACACTTTCAGAAAAGTATGTTGAGCAGAATACTGCAAAAATAAATCTTGTGCATGCAGATGAAGCGTCAAAGGATTTAGAAAAGAGAAATGCTGCCCTTAATGAAGAATTAAATGCGCTTGACAATGAAAATGCAACGCTTAAGGCAACTCTTGAAGAGCTTGGTGTCAAAATAGAAGAAAACACAGCACTTAATGAGGAAGAGGAAGAAAAGGCAAAAGTAATTGCCGATAAGCTTGCTGCAGCCAGGGAAGAAGAAGCAGGTCTTACACAATTAAACGTTAATGACATAACTGCTTATAATACTGCAATGGGCGATGTGAATCATATTCAGGAAAACATCGATCGTGTTAATAATGAACTTAGCGGACTCGATAATGAGGAAAATGAGCTGAAGCGCACAAAAGCAGATTCTATCAATGAACTTTCCGAAAGAGAAAGAGCAATTGAACGGGCGCGTGAAAAGGCTGAAAGACTTGAAAGAAAAATCAAAAGATGCGATAAGTCAATAGAAGAGCTTCAGGGAATATCAGCAGAAATGACCAAACAAAACAAGTCATTCTTTGAACTGAGCGAAAATCTCAGTGAAAGAATCTCAGCACTTGATAAGGAGGAATTCAGACTCAAGGCTGCAAATGAAAAGCTCGCAGAGGCAATTGACTATAACATTCGATATATGTGGGAAGAATATGAGCTTACAATCAGCTCAGCTAAAGAGCTTGTCATTGATACAGGTGATACGGAGGCTACAAAAAAGAATATTCAAGAGCTTCGCTCAAAAATAAGGGGACTTGGAGATGTCAATGTAAATGCCATCGAAGAGTATAGAGAAACCAGCGAACGATATGAATTTTTGAAGACTCAGCGTGATGACATTGTTAAAGCCGAAAAAGTTCTCGAGGGTATTATCGAAGAACTGGACGTTGATATGCGCAAGCAGTTCCTTCTTACCTTTGATGAAATTGGCAAGAGATTCGACCACACCTTCAAGGAACTCTTTGGAGGAGGAAAGGGAACACTCGAGCTAACGGAGGACGAAGATGTTCTTGAGGCAGGAATTAGAATAATTGCACAGCCGCCGGGAAAGAAGCTTCAAAATATGATGCAGCTTAGTGGTGGTGAAAAAGCACTCACAGCAATAGCATTGCTTTTTGCAATTCTGGATTTGAAACCATCGCCATTCTGCCTTCTCGACGAGATTGAAGCTGCTCTCGATGATTCAAATGTAAGCAGATTTGCAAATTATCTGCAAAAGCTGACATCAAATACGCAGTTTATCGTAATTACTCACCGAAGAGGAACAATGGCCGCAGCAGATGCCCTTTATGGCATCACAATGCAGGAAAAAGGAGTGTCTACGCTTGTTAGCGTAAACCTCGTAGAAAGTGCATTAAAATAAAGCGAAGGC
>CAZVBH010000112.1:0-6246 GCA_964625275.1 uncultured Lachnoclostridium sp. | reverse complement strand
CTACGGTCTTGCCCTTTGCATCAGCAAGCTTCTTGATATCTGCTTCCTCAGTAGGGACAAATTCATGAAGTGGAGGATCAAGGAAACGAATTGTTACAGGATTTCCTTCAAGTGCCTCATAGAGTGCTTTGAAGTCGCCCTGCTGATAAGGAAGAATCTTATCAAGTGCAATTTCTCTTTCTTCTTCTGTATCAGAGCAAATCATTTCTCTGAAGGCTTCGATTCTTTCAGGATCAAAGAACATATGCTCTGTACGGCAAAGTCCGATTCCTTCTGCACCTAAATCATGAGCCTTCTTTGCATCTGTAGGTGTATCGGCATTTGTACGAACCTTGAGCTTTCTATATTTATCTGCCCATGACATTACTCTTCCGAAATCACCTGAAATTGATGCATCAACTGTTGGAATAATTCCTGCATAAATATTTCCTGTTGTTCCATCAATAGAAATCTGTGAGCCTTCTTTAAATTCCTTGCCGGCGAGAGTGAATTTCTTATTTTCTTCGTCCATGGCAATGTCTCCGCATCCGGATACACAACAGGTTCCCATGCCTCGAGCTACTACGGCTGCATGGCTTGTCATACCGCCTCGTACGGTAAGGACGCCCTGTGCTACCTTCATACCTGTAATATCCTCAGGTGATGTTTCAAGACGTACGAGAACTACTTTTTCGCCCTTAGCTGCCCACGCCTCTGCATCCTCTGCTGAGAATACAACCTTACCACAAGCTGCTCCAGGAGAAGCTCCAAGACCTTTTCCAAGTGGTGTTGCTCTCTTAAGTGCCTTTGCATCAAACTGTGGATGAAGAAGTGTATCAAGGTTACGAGGGTCAATCATTGCAACTGCTTCCTCTTCTGTCTTGTGACCTTCATCTACGAGGTCGCAGGCAATCTTAAGTGCTGCAGGAGCCGTTCTCTTTCCGTTACGACACTGAAGCATGTAGAGCTTTTTATTTTCTACAGTAAATTCCATATCCTGCATATCATGATAATGGTTTTCAAGTATTTCACATACTTTAATGAATTCTGCATAAGCTTCAGGGAATTCTCTCTTCATCTGTGTAATTGGCATTGGTGTACGTACACCGGCAACTACGTCTTCACCCTGTGCATTGATAAGGAACTCACCCATGAGCTTCTTCTCACCTGTTGCCGGGTCACGTGTGAAGGCAACGCCTGTACCTGACTGGTCATTTAAGTTACCAAATACCATTGGCATTACATTAACTGCAGTTCCCCATGAATAAGGGATATCATTGTCACGACGATAAACATTTGCACGTGGATTGTCCCATGAACGGAATACGGCTTCGATTGCGAGCTTCATCTGCTCTACCGGATCTGAAGGGAACTCTTTGCCAAGCTGCTTCTTGTACTCATCCTTGAACTGCTGTGCCAGTGACTTGAGATCGCCTGCTGTGAGCTCTACGTCATACTTAACACCTTTTTTAGCCTTCATCTTGTCAATGAGCTCTTCAAAGTATTTCTTGCCGACACCCATAACTACGTCGGAGAACATCTGAATAAATCTTCTATAGGAATCATATACGAATCTCTTGAATTTAGGATCAGGATTGCCGGCAATCATTGTTGCAACAACCTTGTCATTTAAACCGAGGTTAAGAATTGTGTCCATCATGCCCGGCATTGATGCACGTGCACCCGAACGAACGGATACGAGAAGAGGATTGATAGGATCACCAAACTTTTTGTTGTTGATTTCCTCCATCTGCTTAACCCCTTCCATAACCTGGGCCATAATTTCATCATTAATCTTTCGGCCATCCTCATAGTACTGGGTACAGGCCTCTGTCGTGATTGTAAAACCCTGTGGTACAGGGAGTCCAATCTTGGTCATCTCTGCAAGGTTTGCACCCTTGCCACCAAGCAATTCTCTCATGTCCGCTGAGCCTTCGTCAAAGCGGTAAACCCATTTTCTTGCCATTTTTGCTTCCTCCACAAATTTAAATATTATTCTCAGGCCGGCAGTTATTTTCCCCTGCAAATAGTATAAATAAAAAAGACCCCAGTAAGGGGTCTTCAAGCCATCATACAATACTTGCGTATCTAACTACCTCACCCCATTGTAAACGTAGTCTACATAAGAGAATTGTACTCTATACGCAATATATTTTCAATACAAAATATAAAATTTATATACAAACTCTGCTAATTTATACAAAAAGCATCTCAAAAAATGTAATCAAATTTTACATTGAACTTTTTATCAGGTTGATTTTTTTACAAATTCGTCCTTTTTTGGATTTCTATCCAAAGTCTGCCGCCTCGAAAAATAATTACTCCGAGCAGCAATATAAGATCCAAGCCGCCACATATTTTCCACAAAAGCATAAAGCTGCAGCTGTGTACTGACATGAATCCAACAAAGCACATGCTTATAAGCAGGGTGCAGATAAAATATACCATAACATTCCCAAGTCTGTCTAAAAATGCCAAAAGGAACTGAGCTCCAAGTACTGCCATAAACATTGACGGTATGACATAGCCTGCGCAAAAATCACTAAGTCCCACAAGTCTTGCACCTATGATAATAAAAACCAAAAGTCCCATAGCAATATATGTTATGAAGGATATCAGACCTGCATTACGCTTAATAAGGATTCTTGTAACCAGCTGAGAAATGATTCCCAGCAAAACCACAAGACTGCTCCAGTGGAGAGCTCCATGCAGATCTAAACAATAGTCAAGGAGCACAGAAATCACAATTGCCGAGAGCGTGGCCATAAGCTGGATTTTGTAGCACATCGATTTTTTCCTCAGCTCATAAACCGGTGGAAAATAATTTTCATCCGGCTCACCGGTAAGCTCATTTTGGCAAAGTGGACAATAGTCTGTGCTTCCACCAATTTTCAAATTACATTTTGGACAAAATTTCATATTTAAAATCCTTTATCTGATAACCTCTGTTGAATAAACCTCTGCTTCTATGCCGTCTCTTGTAAATTCACACAGGAAGTCACGCAACACTCCTGTATTTCTATAGCCACTGGTAATTCCCATCGTCAAATACTCTCCATAGGTACACATTGACAGGTAGAAACCATTGTGGCTGCAAAGCAACTCATAGTCATAAATATAGTCATGAAGCTCGTCAGGAGTTTTAATTATTCCCGTATTTGACACTACTGCTGAAACTGTTTTTGCATCTCTTTTTGAAAAAAATCTTACCACCGGCTGCTTTAAAACAAGTGGAATCATCCTTATAAACATAAGTCTTTCAATTTTCTGATAAGCAGCCATCTGCTTCTTTATATTTTCAGGCTTCAGACTTTCCTTAAGCTGAGAATCAAAATCTTTGCAAAGATTATCCAAGTTTTCGGTTCCATCAAAGTGATGACTTATACTTACACTGTTAAAAAAATTTCTGGCAGTTTCTGAGGGATAGAAATTTCTCAAATTTACCGGTACACTGATTGTCACCGGAATATTTCTTTTTACGACCGGCATATCTCTATATATTGCAAGCATAAGGCAGGCACCAACGTAGCTGGTAAGACTAACTCTTTTTTCTTTTGCTTTTTCCAAAAGCCTGCTCACCGGCATTCTAACCTTAAAGAACTGCAGTTGATTAAATGGAAGCTTTAACCCTCTTATGGAATAAGCTTTATTTAATCCTGTCGGTGAAAGCTCCCCTGCCGAATCCGAAATTGGTGTCTTTTCATAAAATTTGTTAAAGCTGTCCTGTTCAAGCTCACTGACTGAGGCTCCCGAGCCCAAAGAAATATTTCCAAGCTCCTTTGGATGCTTTAGCTTTAAATAATTAAGCACCAGAAGATTTAAAAATTCAAACGCACCCGTACCGTCAGTAAGTGCATGAAATATTTCAAAATTAATCCGATTATGGTAATAGCTTACCTTGTAATGAAGAGTTCCTCTATAATTTTTTCCATATAAAACAGGACATACTCTGCCATTTTCCTCTTCCACTAAAGGTCTTGCATTGGTCTGTTCAATATAATGCCAGAAAAGTCCTCTTCGTATTCTGACCTGAAAGAGACTTCTGGAAGCTATTGTTTTGTCTAATGCCTTCTGCAGGCTCTCTTTATCTATTTTTTCACGCAGGGTACAGCTGACTCGAAGACTTCGTGTATCTCTTTCTGAATGAGTTGCAAGAAAAACCTTGGCTACATTGTCAACCTGATACCAGTTATCGTTAATATCCATGTCAGTTCCTCTATATTACTCTTGAGGTGCAAAGTACTTTTTTCTCGCCTCATTAAATGCTGCACAAAATCTGTCTGCTGCCTGTTTCGACCTCTTTGAGCTCGGCTGCATCATATCATATGCATGATAAAAATCTCTATAGATATCCATTTTAGCCTCAACCCCGGCCATTCGTAAATTTCTTACATACTGAAGGGTTTCTACAAAGAAGGGTTCAATATTGCCCACAAAGGTATAGCAGGGTGGAAGTCCGGAATAATCCTTACGTCTTGCTGGAGATGCATAACATGGTACCCTCTCGCTTCTGCCTAGTCCTGAGAGATAAATTCTCCATGCAATATGATTTTTAGGGGTATTCCATACCTTTTCATGATTATTTTTAGATGAATCTGTATCAAAGCAGTCAAGCATTGGATAAAGTGGCATCTGAAATGCAATTTTGACACCGCCATTATCCTTTTCATACATGCATAAGGCTGCTGTCAGTCCTCCTCCTGCACTTTCGCCACCAACCATAAGCTGAGCGGAGTCAATTCCTAATCTGTCTGCATTGTCTCTCATATATACCAATGCCTTGTGGCAGTCTCTAAGTCCTGCCGGATAGGGTGCCCTAAAGGAAAGTGTATAGGCAGGTGCAACAACTACTGCGCCACATTTTCTCACCAAATCAATAGCCCTGGACATATATACCATCTCAGGAAAGCCTGTAAGATAACCGCCTCCATGAAGCCATAAAACTCCCGGAGACTTTGAAAGCTTAGACTTTCCCTTAGGCCTTACAATTAATAATCTCATGTGACGATTGCCTACATCTATAAATTTATATTCACTCACCACATCGTGAGGTCTTCTCAAAGTTCTCATTTAAATCTCCATTACGTCGTCAACAGACCTTTTACTCCTCATTTGGCTTTTAGCCATTCACTCACATTATAACAAGCCCTTCACTTAAGGGCAATACATTTATTTTAAAAGTCCGCCTGCTATAATAAGCAGAGGCTTTTCAGAAAAAAAGAGTCCTACTGCCTAAAGCATAGAACTCTTTTATTAATATCTTATCTTTTAAGTTCAAAGTGGATATTCCGTGTCCGCTTCGCTACTTGCTCATAACCTTAAAGCCACTTTTCAGATAAGGTTAGATTACATACTGGTCAACAGCTTCCATCTGCCAGCTTACCAGGTCAGCCAAGGTTACTTTATCAACAACTCCATTGATGGCTTCTGAGAGCATACCCCAAAGCTTCATGGTTGCGAATGTATCTTTTGTCTTTCCATCTTCACCATTTTCAGAAAGATAATCGATTGGTGTAAGATCGCCTTCTGTCATTCTCAATATCTGACCTACTGTATACTCTTCCGGACGATAACGAAGTGTATAACCTCCATTTTTACCACGCGCACTTCTGACAAATCCACCTTTATTAAGAGTGGAAATTATCTGTTCAAGATATTTTTCTGAGATTTCCTGTCTTCTTGCAATATCTCGCATACATACTGACTCGCCTGTATGATAGGTTGCAAGATCCATCATAATTCTCAAGGCATATCTGCCCTTAGTTGATATTTTCATATTGCAAAATCCTTTTCAGTTAATACTGTCCTCTTAGTTATTGTTAAATAACTGAGTTGAAAGGTATCTGTCACCTGAATCAGGAAGTAATGCAACAATTGTCTTACCCTTATTTTCCGGTCTCTTAGCAAGGATTGCAGCTGCCTTTAAGGCTGCACCTGATGAAATACCTACAAGGATGCCTTCTGTTACTGCGAAAGCCTTGCCCTCTGAGAATGCATCTTCATTTGCAATGGTAATTACTTCATCATAAACCTTGGTATTAAGTACTTCCGGAACGAAGCCTGCGCCAATACCCTGAATCTTGTGAGGACCTGCTGTTCCCTGTGAAAGAACAGGGCTTGTTGCTGGTTCAACGGCAACTACCTTCACATTTGGATTCTGGCTCTTATGATACTCGCCTACACCTGTAATTGTACCGCCTGTACCAACGCCGGCAATAAAGATATCAACCTTTCCGTCTGTCTGCTCCCAAATCTCAGGACCTGTAG
>CAZVBH010000111.1:0-6334 GCA_964625275.1 uncultured Lachnoclostridium sp. | reverse complement strand
TTATATCTGTTTTATCAACATAAATTTCAGAATTGACAACTGAAGTAAACTCTTCATTTCCACGATTTAAAAACATTCCCATATAACACATCTCCTTCATGCTATGTCAAATTTCTGTCATAACCTCATTATATATTCCAAGAGTAAAATAACATACAAGTGATTAGAAGTAATCTTACTCAAAACGTTAATTCTAACTATTAGATTACTTTATTAACTAGCTATTAAATCATAACACAAGAATTTACAAATCGCAATCAAAGGTTTTAACCTCAATGTTATTAAGACGATTTGTTTATAAATCAAAAAATGTACAATATGAAAAAAGATTATCGTTGTATTACAGCATTAATCATTTCAGTGACTTCTTAAATTTTAATCAAAATGATAAAGATATAAATCTTCTAAATTAGGCTTGCAGGATTGATATTCATAGCTTTTGGCAGCTCATTTGTTATAATATTCATTAAGGGTGATTTGCCGGCACCATTAGGACCCGGCAAACCATAAACTCCATGAGTGAATTCATAGGTGAAATCGCTTAGAGCAGTTAGACTACCATACTGTTTTCTTAGATTTGTAATTGTGAGATTCATAAATTCAGCTTTCCTATTGAAATAATTATAAAATAGTTTGCAGCTTGATTATAACATTGCTCTTGTGATATGCAACAAAAAATAAAAAAACGACGAATAAATATTGACATAGTGCATAAATTGTCTTAAGATTATATTATCCTAAGCTTCGATAGGAAATATAAATTAATGGAGAAAATAATATGAACATACTTAAAAAAATCACACTATTTGTATTAACAATCACTATGATTAGTGGAATAGCGTCAGCAAGTGATATAACAGGAAATAGAACGGGAATGATTGAAAATATTAAATATACTTTTAAATCCAATATAAATGATGGTTATAAAGTCGCTACTTCATCTACTACATTTAATTCTGCAAAAGGGGAAACAAGCGTGAAAGCAACTTTTTATTATGTTGATACAGATTCTGATGTTACTTATAACAAAACAAAAAGTAACACGGGTTCTAATTTTGCATTAGTATCGTTTAATATTACTAACAATAAATATTCTATATATAAAGTAGTTTCTCAGCATAAGGTGGTTTATGATGATGTGACTGTGTCAGCACCAATAATTATAAAACAATAATGTCTTTAAACTAGAAACTGACATTATTGATAAGAACTCTATCTTATTTCGTGAAAAAATGTTACCAAGCTTGTAAAGTGATGAGTCTTTGAGTATATCCCAGATGACTATATCTATGATTAAGGGGAAATTATGACTGGAATTCGTAAGCTTAAAGTAGTATGTGCAGTATTGATTTCTTTATTAGCTGTCGGCTGTGGAACTGATACAAAAACTGAAAATTCTGAACTAGAGAATAACGAAAATATAAGTAGTGATAATTTGGAATCACAAGAAGTTAATTTTGCTACTGAGATATTTAATGGAGATTCAAATACTTTTTACGATGGATATGTTTTTTATAATACTCCTAGTGGTTCTCTTCATATGATAGATACTAATAATTCAGTAGATATGCCTTACTGCAGTGATATTTCCTGCGAACACAAAGCATCAAAAGATGGAATGGAAACTAACTGTATTTCTTACAATATTTCATCCTATTCGATAGACGTAAATCAAGATTCTCTTTATTTTTTACAAGATGATACATGGAATGTTAAAGAGCTTATTAAGTCGGATAAGACCGGTAATAATCAGGAGAAAATAGCAGAATTCTATAACGTACAGTTTGTACTGTCTGAGATTTATACAGACCAATATTACATTTTTAGTTACATAAACTCAGATGAAATTATTATGGGAGATGATGGTTATGGCAATCAGGTTGAAACAATTGGTGAAAGTCTTAATAAAGAAGAAATTGGTATTGTCATGACTAATCTTGAAACAGGGAAAATAACAACTATTTTTTCAGATAGCCAGTATGAAAATTATTCAACTCAGGTTTATTATTATGAAGGCAAAATATATTTTACACAAAACTATTTTGATATCCCAATAGATGAACTATTACAGGTAGATAATAGAGATGACTATTGTCATTTTATATTATATTCCTATGACATTTCAACAGCTTCAACGTCAGTTGTAATGGAAGATAACTCATATGCACAGGCAAATTTTGCTGCGGGCTGCTTCTTTTATATCGATAGTGATAATGTTAATCATTTGATTGATCTTATAAGCGCAGAAGATACCACTATTGATAATGCAATACAAATAGCATATTCTGACAAATATTTATTGTATCAAACTGAAGGTGAATTTTGCCTCTATGATAAAGATAATAAATCAGTATTGAAAGAAGTAAAATATCCTGAATCTGTATATACAGTATATTGCTATTATGATAATAGCGTATATTTATATATGTATAAAGATGATGGGCAGCTTGAATTTGGATATTTAAGCAATGAGGATTTTTGGAATGGAAAATTTGATAATGTATTACTATGGGGATATGAATCATGAAAAAAGATAGAATGATAGCAGCAGTATTGATTTGTGCCTTGCTTGCTGTAAGCTGTGGCAAAAATGAAAGGACAGAGAAGGATTCTACGGCAACAGACAGTGTTAGTGAAAATACTACAGATGCAGATAATTCCGGTAATAGTGACTTGTTAGAAGATGGATATAATACAGACGATGATTTTACAGTAATTAAGTGGGCAATGCCTAATTTATATCTTCCTGATGAGGACGTATGCTCGCAGATTAATGATATAATTGAAGAATCAGGTATTGCTGTAAAAATTGACTTTATTGGAATAGGTAGTAATCTGGAAGAAGAAAATGAAATAGAAATTGATAAATATGAAGAGCAAAATGGTACTCTGGATATTATTACAACTGGGGGATGGCTTTCGCAGTATGGCTCATCGGCTTTTGCAGCAGGCGGTTATTTTTATTGCCTTGATGACTATCTTTTAACTGACGAAGGAGAAAAGCTATATAGTAGCTTTGCACCTATTGACTGGGAAAGAACAAGTGTGGACGGAAAAAATTATACGGTACCTAAAGTGAGCTATTCAAATTATGATTCCTCTGTCTTTATTTCAGTAAATAATGACTATGTGGATTATTTCTCTGAGTTTGATGGAACCTATGAAGCCTTAGCTGATATTTATAATGAAATAGATAACGAAAATCTGAAAATTGTTTATGAAAATTTGGACCTGGAAATTTTATATGCACTGTCAGGCTATGGATATTATGATAAAATTGCAGTTGATGAAAATGGTAATCTGTGCCAAACTGATGAAATCGATAATTTTTCTACAGTATGTGAAGGTATTTCAGAAGATTTGGCAAAAGGAACTGCTGAATCTAAAGATTCACATGGTGATGTACATGAAGAAAATGTATTAGCCTATATATATACGGGCGCTAACTATTCGGAACGGGATGGCATGACAGCTTATCTTATATCCGGAGATTGTTATTCGCATAAATGTGGTTATACATACGGAGTCAGGTCTAAATCTGAAAATATAGATTTGTCATTACAGGTTCTTACAGAGTTCTATTCAAACAAGAAAATAGTCGAACTTGTAAATGGTATTTCAGAAGAAGAAATAGACAACAGAAAAGAATACATGGAAAATATACAAGGAACAGTCTTTACTGATTTTGTGTTTGAAAGTACTTCGGAACAGACAGAGCTTATGCAGGAGTATGTTGAAGCTTTGTTTGATCTTCTGGATGCCATAAAAGGAAATAATGGAATTTCAGATATTTTATCTGCGGCAGGAGATGATTATTATCAAAGTCTGTTCGATGATATGAATGATGAACTGGACGATTGGACTGGAAGAAATGCTATTAAATGAGCTTTTTAAAATATGGGGAAATTTCAAAAGATGTGCAGTAATTGGAATTGTTATTTTACTAAACCTTGTATATCTGATTATTACTGCTTATAATGGACAGATTTCACCAGAAAAGTATAAAGAATATATTTCCACGATTAATAGTGAAAATCTGGATGCGGAATTTGTAAGAATTGAAAATGAAATTCAGGAAACAGATGAGTCAATTTCTACCTTCGAGGATGCCGATGGTGTGGCGGATGGAATAGGTTTATCCTTTTCAGAACGTCGGCTTTATGAATCCGTAGAAGAGGAAATTTCAGATATATATAATTATAAGCAATATTTAGATGATGTAAAATCATCAGCAGTAAGGTATAAAACAATAAGCTTTATTTCCGGATATGATGAAAAGACTTATAAAATCATATCATACTCTGACAGTATCTATTCTAAACTTGATGACATAACACCTTCATATACCAAAACCAGAGGATTGACATACGGACTAACAGGTGTAAGTACTCTATTCGCAGGAATTATTTTGGCTGTATATTATGGCATGATTTTGACAATAAAGGAAAAAGAAGAGAAAACCTTTGGACTAATTAGGACTACCGGAAATGGCAGAAGCATGAATATGGTGATTCGCCAGGCAGCAATATTAATCAGCATAGTATTTTCTGAAGCAGTCATCATAATATCCTCAGTTATAACAGGATGTGCGTTGTATGGCTTCCCGGTTAAATCTTTTTGGACTAAGCCATTGCAGTCACTTTATGGTTTTAAAACCGCAGCAATAAAAATAAATATAGCTGAGTTTATTATCTTTATCTTTATTGGTATTTGTATAGTCGGATATACATTATCATTGATTGCACAGTTGTTTGCAATATTGTTTAAAAAAGCTACTATTTTTTTTATTCTTATTTCTATTCTAATTGGCATAGAAGCTTATTTTTATTTAAATATTAAAAACTATAGTAAATATGTTTATCTAAAGAATATAAATTTAATGGCCTTTTGCAATGTGCCTGAAATAATTGGAAAATTTAAACTGATTTTAATTGGCGGCAAGGTTATAAATTATATGTACTTAGTTTGCATACTAACTTTATTTTTAATGGCTTTTGCTTTCTTTTTGCTTATTTTAACAACAGAGAAGACAAATATACTTATATCCACAGGCAGAAAAGATAGTGATGTGTTTGCAAGACTTAAATTGCATGCAGGCTGTCATGGCATATCCCTCATGCATGAAGTATATAAAGCCTTTATTAGCGGCGGATGCCTTGTAATAATGATTATAGGCTTTATAATTAGTTTTTACTGCATAAATGTTAAGTCAGAAACCTTTGGAGAAGTTAGTGATGTATACTATAAAACGTATATAAAAGAACTGGAAGGACCTCTGACTGATGAAACTTATGATAAGCTGGAAACATTGCAGGCAGAGGCAGACAGTATAGCATCAACCATGTCAGGAACTGAGCGTGAGACTGCTTTGGATAAGGTAAATGAATATGTAAATTATCTTGAAGAACATGAAAATGCGTCAATTGTTTATTCAAAGGGTTATGAAGTTTTATGTTTTGATAAATATAAAAATATAATTATGGCTTGCATATGCTTTACAATTACAATTCTTTGTACGGCCGCTGTATTTTGGACTGATTTTTCAAATGGAATGGATAAAATCACAAGAACTACCTGGCATGGACGGAAAAGAGCTCTGACAGAAAAATATGTAATACTTTTAATTATAGTGATTGTATCATTTGGCTTTACATATTTAAGATATGCAAGTCAGATATTTACTGTTTATGGTAAAGCACAGTTACAAAGTCAGGCTGATAGTATGATGCAGCTTGAAGGAATTGGCTATCTTTCAATTGAAGGATACCTGGTATGCATTGGAATTAAAAGACTTGCAGGGATTTTAATATCATTATTGATAACGTCAGCAATAATAAAAAAGACCAGAAGCTATGTTATAACGGTAATTTCTAGCCTGGCAATATGTATAATTCCAATGACAGTAGCCTTGACAAATGTGGATTTTTCAAAATATATACTGCTAAATTGGTTTATGTTATAACTAGGTTTATATTAAAAATAGGTTAATACTATATACGTTCTATCACGCATCTGTGCTTCTTAGCTTCAGCTCCGTCTTTTTCATAGCTGATTCCAACAAGCAGAATCTCACCTTTATAACCATCTAAGGCTTTTAAATATTTATTATTTTTAATCTGGTCGATTGCAGTCTCAGCCTTTTTATTCCATTTGAGTTCTACAATCATGGCAGGCTTTTCTACTCCTGGCTTTGGTACAAATACCATGTCAGCAAATCCATATCCTGAAGGAAGCTCCCGAATGATTGTATAATCTTTCCTTGCAGTATAGTAAGCGAGGGCAATACAGCTAGCTAAAGAATTTTCATCATTGTACTTTAAAATACTGGTATTTT
>CAZVBH010000110.1:0-6435 GCA_964625275.1 uncultured Lachnoclostridium sp. | reverse complement strand
AAAGAACCTTTTCATTCTTTGCTGCTGTCTGAATCATTACATAAGGAACTGCTGAATTCTGAATTGTTGTAGCAAGCTCTTCTGTTACAACAGAGCCGGCCTCAGCAATAATTTCGCCTGTTGTTGTATCAACAACATCCTCAGCAAGAACAAAGCCGGTAATTCTGTTCTTTAAGTGAAGCTTTTTGTTGAACTTGTAACGTCCAACCTTTGCAAGGTCATATCTCTTGTAATCAAAGAACATACCTCTGATGAGCTGCTCTGCATTTTCTTTTGTTGCAGGCTCACCCGGACGAATCTTTGAATAGAGCTCCTTAAGACCTGCTTCATAGCTGTCTTCAGGAAGATTTTCCTTCATAAAGGTAGCTTCAAGCTTAGTCTCATCTCCGAAAAGGTCGATAATTTCAGATTTTGTTCCGTAGCCAAGGGCACGTACAAGTACTGTTACAGGTACCTTTCTGGTTCTATCTACACGAACATAAAATACGTCATTGGAATCTGTTTCATACTCAAGCCATGCACCTCTGTTAGGTATAACGGTACTTGAATAGAGAGTCTTACCAAGCTTATCATGAGTAATATCATAATAGATACCAGGTGAACGAACCAACTGGCTTACGATAACACGCTCAGCACCATTGATTACAAACGTACCGGTTGCTGTCATTATCGGAAGATCTCCCATGAAGATTGACTGTCTGGTAATTTCACCTGTCTCGTTATTTATGAGTTCTACTTCTACATGCATAGGAGCTGCATATGTAGCATCTCTTTCCTTGCACTCTTCAATAGAATATTTTGCATCTTCAAGTTCATAATCTAAAAATCTAAGACTCAAACGACCTGCAAAATCAGCAATTGGAGAAATGTCTCTGAAAACTTCTTTGAGTCCGTAGTCTAAGAACCACTGATAAGAAGCCTTCTGAACCTCAATAAGGTTAGGCATTTCAAGAATTTCTTTTTGCTTCGAAAAGCTCATTCGAACATTTTTGCCGATTCTGACCGGATGAATTCTGTTCTTATCCATTGACGTTTTCACTCCTTAACTGTTATAATTGCGGCATTAGGGCATAAAAGAGCATAGCTCACCCATAATGGTGCATTTTTTATACTAACACCAACAAAATTTATTGTCAACAACAATTTTCTAATTTTTTTCAATCTTTTTTTATTTCTGTTTAAAAAAATCCCACTTTTGATGTCTTACCCTTAAATTTATTCTCTTGTCAGGTAATAATTTGGACTTTCTTCACTTTCCCATTATAAGCCTTACATAATTCTAGCTTTTCATTTATAAATACTTAACCTGCCATTTATATTATGAGTAGAAGCTTTTCTCTCTGATTTATTTTAGAACAAAAAGGGCCGGATTTAACTCCGACCCCTCCATAGGACAGCCAATGCTGTCATTTTTACTTTTAATCAGTAAGCAATAATTACTTAAGAGTAACCTTTGCGCCAGCTTCTTCGAGCTTCTTCTTGATATCTTCAGCTTCTTCTTTGCTAACACCTTCCTTGATAACCTTAGGAGCTGCAGTAACCATATCCTTAGCTTCCTTAAGTCCAAGACCTGTGATTTCACGAACAGCCTTGATTACAGGTACGCCTGAACCCTCTGTAAGCTCTACGTCAAATTCTGTCTTCTCTTCAGCTGCATCTGCAGGACCTGCTGCTGCTACAACAACACCTGCTGCTGCGCTTACACCAAATTCCTCTTCACAAGCCTTTACTAAGTCATTTAACTCTAAAACTGTCATAGCCTTGATAGCATCGATAAATTCCTGATTAGTCATTTTTAATATCCTCCAATAATAATTTTAAATTCGGGACCTTTTCCCGTAAGACCTAAGCGGTCAGTAATTTTTGAAATTCCTTCTGAAATATTATGCAGCAGGATTTTCTTTCTGTTCTGCAATCTGCTTGAGAACGCGTGCAATGTTTGTGATTGGTGACTGAAGACTTCCAAGAAGCTTTGAAATAAGAACATCCTTTGAAGGAATTGTTGCAAGTACTTCAAGTCCCTTAGCGTCATACTTTGTTCCATCGACAACACCAGCCTTAAACTCTAAAGCTTCTGCCTTCTTCTTTGTGTCTGCGATAACCTTTGCAGCGCTTGTCTCATCATTGATACCGAAAGCTACTGCTGTAGGTCCGTCAAGTTCGTCAGCAAGAACTTCATACTGAGTTCCAGCGAATGCCATCTTTAAATAAGTATTTTTGTAAACCTTATAAACAACGCCATTCTCTCTGAAAGCCTTACGAAGAGCTGTATCCTGCTCAACTGTTAAGCCACGATAATCAACAAGGATAATTGACTTAGCTTCTGCTACATGTCCTTTAATCTCTTCGATGATTGGAGCTTTTAACTCAACCTTTGCCATTGTGGAATCCTCCTTATTTATTTGTTGGCTGCCACAGCAAAATAAAAAAAGCTGCTCAAACCGAAGTTCAAGCAGCACTAATTACTAATTAAATCTGTAATAATTTGCTGACATATCCTGGGTAGGCGTTGATGTACTTACGCTTTCGCACCTACTGTCTTCGGCAGTCAAACATGTTTATAGCATATTTTCATTTGGTTGTCAACATTTTTTACTTCATTTTAAAAGTTTTTTATTTGATTTTAAAAGTTTTAAGCTTATCTGGTTATACACTGCTCTTTTTACTATAAATATAACCTGCAATGAATAAAAACAGTAGTACAATTCCAGAGATTATCATTGAATTAGAGGCTAAACACCGCTCAAAATCAGCAGAACTCATCTGAATATCTCCACTTGTAACGAAAAATTCTCCATTCTTAAATTCGCTCCAATTATCTAAATACTCAAATATATTTTCTTTAATTTCACCTAAAAGCCATACTGTACAATCATGCCAAATCTGCATACCTCTAGGAATTATTTTCCAGACCATGCCTATTAAGCTGTCAATAATTCCCAGCACTGATGCAATTCCACAAGCAGCCGCAGCCATTATATTTTTAGTCATTATTGAAATAACCATAACGAAAATACCCAGTGAAAAATCAATAATAAAGCTGATTATCAAGCCTTTCCAAAAAACACTTCCGGAAAAAATAACCACTCTGCCGGCCAAAAAAGCACACATTATAACATTTATAACAAACCAAAGCAGATAGGTTTCCACAAGATCTATTATACAGGAAACAATTCTGACTCCAAAAAATGCCTTCCGACCACTTTCATTTCCAAAATTTTTAATAAAGCCGGTTGAATAATATATATTTGTTCTTATTACTACGATAATCAGATATATAAGGGCAGCAGCCTTAAAGCTCCCTGCGAACAATGTTTCCAAGCCAACCTGAGTTTTCCAGTCGAGCTCAGCAATAGCCACATAATTGCATAGAGGAATCAGGACCAGTGCGATTAAAATATAGACCAAAGCATTTAAATCTCTGTGTCTGCGATAAAGCTCCATTTTTAGAAGTGAACTCACTATACCACCTCTTTCTTTCTACAAACAAAATACATGGCAGAGATTGTAACCACTATGTACCCCATCACCAGCAGTAAGCATTTACCTACATATTTAGCCGGAAAATGAACCGGAAGCTTGCTGTAATATCCTAAAAAACGCTCCGAGTAATTTTCATCTATAACCACACCGGCATAATCGGGATATTGTTCATTAAGTTCCTCTTCCTCAAGCCTACTTAATTCAACCATATTATCTATTGTCAAATAGGCGTAGGCTTCCTTGGTAATCTTCCCTTCACTATACAGCTTATCATAGTCAATTGAATACTCCACATCCCACTCTTTTTCTTCAACAAGATAGTAAAAATGAGCCGATGGTACTAATTTTGTTATGAGCTCATCCTGATTTTCAAAATATGCCTCATCTATAGCTGCTGCAGCCAGAGAAGTCAAGGACAGGGCTACACCCAAACACAAAAAGGTTCCAAGCAAGGTTCCCGGAACAATTTCTATGAGCATCATGAATATAAAAGTGAGAGCTATTAAAAACAGCATTTTTATAAGCTGAGTCTCAATCGTAAGAGTTATAATTCCACTGAATAAAAGAGTTCCTTTATTGTAGATAAATACAAATAAATAACATAACAGTACGTAGGCAGCATAGAAAACTATACCCATTATTCCAACTGCCACACATTTTGCAGCCAGAACCTTTTTGAAGCTGTAAATCGATCGTATGTTTTTTTCAAATCCATTTTTCCTGTTAGATGTAGTAAAAGATGAGATGGCAATTGCAAGACAAACGCCTACAATAAAAGTAACTGCATAAGAGTCCCCAAAAACATAATCAACCGTTATACTTAAATCATAGGATGTTATAGCTACTGCAAATAAAATCGTGCTTATGATAACCAGAGCGAAGCAAATTCTTACTGCTCTGGATTTTACCAGCCGGTAGAGGTACATTTTTATAAGACGGTTCATTCCTCTCCCTCCCCGGTAATTTTCATGTAATAATTTTCCAAAGATTCGGATTTTACTGAAATCTCAGACACCTCTACGCCCGAAGTAAACAGAGCTTTTCCAATTTCAGAACAGTTTTCAACCTGTTCATAAACTGAAACATGCTCAGAATCCGTTGATTTTATATTTTTTATTCCAAGTCCATTCAAAACCGAAATAACTGCTTCTGCATTTTTAGTCTTAATTTCTATGCTTTCATCACATTTATCTGCAAGTTCTTCTGCTGAAATTTCCTCTACAAGTACCCCTTTATTGATTATTCCATAGTGAGTTGCAAGCTTTGACAACTCTTCCAAAATATGGCTTGATATAAGAATTGTAATACCCCTTTTTTGATTTAATTCCAAAAGCATATCACGAACCTCTGCAATTCCCTGAGGATCCAGTCCGTTAATTGGTTCGTCAAGCACGAGAAAATCAGGATAACCCACAAGAGCCATGGCAATTCCAAGTCTCTGCTTCATTCCAAGCGAAAACTTTCCGCATTTCTTTTTGCCTACATTTTCAAGACCTACAAGTTTTAAAAGCTCTTCGATATGTCCTTTTTCCTTAACACCTAAAGCAATACACTTTAATTTTAAATTATCAGCCGCTGTCATATCAGGGAAAAGTCCCGGATTTTCAATCATACAGCCTACCTTTTCTCTAACTCCCTCAAGTTCAATGCCGGTTTTTGAATAAAGAGAAACTTCGCCTTCTGTTGGCTGTGATAAGCCACATATGATTCTCATAGTAGTACTTTTACCGGCACCATTTCTTCCAATAAAGCCATAAATTGCACCCTTTTCAACATGCATATTTATGCCATCAACTGCTTTTTGTTTGCCAAATACCTTTGTAAGGTTTTTGGTTTCAAGTATATATTCACCCATTTGTATACCTCTCCTTGCACAAATTACATATGCAAAAAGAGGATAAGCACACGTTTAGCGCATACTTATCCTCTACATTTAACTTTTTAGTTCAATTAGCTGAGCTTAGAAGGATTAACCTTGATTCCAGGTCCCATTGTTGAAGCAATTGTGATGCTCTTTAAATACTGACCTTTTGCAGCTGCAGGCTTAGCCTTGATGATAGCTCCCATAAGAGCTTCAAAGTTTTCAGCAAGCTGTTCTTCAGAGAAAGAAGCCTTTCCTACTGGAACGTGAATGATATTTGCCTTATCAAGACGGTATTCAATCTTACCTGCTTTGATATCGTTGATAGCCTTAGTTACATCCATAGTAACTGTACCAGCCTTTGGGTTAGGCATTAAGCCCTTTGGTCCGAGTACACGACCAAGACGACCAACTGCACCCATCATGTCAGGTGTTGCAACAACAACGTCGAAATCAAACCAATTCTGCTTTGTAATCTTAGCAACTGTTTCATCATCACCGATATAATCAGCACCAGCTGCAAGAGCCTCGTCAACCTTTGCACCCTTTGCAAATACGAGAACCTTAACTGTCTTACCAGTTCCGTTTGGTAATACTACCGCACCACGAACCTGCTGATCTGCATGACGTCCATCAACGCCAAGACGAATATGAGCTTCAATTGTCTCATCAAATTTAGCTGTTGCTGTCTTCTTGAGAAGTGCCATAGCTTCCGGAACGTCATACTGAACGCCCTTAGTTACGAGCTTAGCAGCCTCATTATATTTCTTTCCTCTTTTCATAAATGACCTCCTAGTGGTAATTGCGGAATAATTTATTATCCCTTCCACCTTTATACAATTTACTTAATAATTAATCCTCAACTACGATTCCCATACTTCTTGCAGTACCGGAAATCATGCTGATTGCTGCTTCAATGCTTCCTGCGTTAAGATCCGGCATCTTTAATTCAGCGATTTTCTGAACTTCTGCCTTGCTAATCTTTGCAACCTTAGTCTTGTTAGGTGTGCCTGATCCGCTTTCAATCTTGCAAGCCTTCTTAAGAAGAACTGCTGCAGGTGGTGTCTTTGTGATAAAGCTAAAGCTCTTAT
>CAZVBH010000109.1:0-6492 GCA_964625275.1 uncultured Lachnoclostridium sp. | reverse complement strand
TTTGAACTACTACAGTGATTATATAGGAAAGCTGGTTGAGGTCCTTTCAGGATTGCCCGGAATTGGAAGTAAATCAGCACAAAGACTGGCATATCACATTATAAATATGCCGGCAGACCAGGTGAAAAACCTGACTGAAACCATAAATACAGCCAGAGAAAAGGTGAGATATTGTGATACCTGTTTTAATCTTACAGATTCACAATACTGCCCAATCTGTGCCAATGAAAAGCGCAATCATAAGCAAATTATGGTAGTAGAGACTCCGCGTGA
Source organism: uncultured Lachnoclostridium sp. (assembly GCA_964625275.1). Classification (GTDB taxonomy): domain Bacteria; phylum Bacillota; class Clostridia; order Lachnospirales; family Lachnospiraceae; genus UBA3775. Next base: position 6,219 of record CAZVBH010000109.1, on the reverse strand, counting down.
TTTGACAGCCTATGAAAAAACAGGAAAATATGAAGGCGTTTATCATGTCTTACATGGCGCAATTTCACCTTCACTTGGAATAGGCCCAAAGGATATCAGACTTACAGAACTGATAAAAAGACTTGAAGGCGAAGTAGAAGAGCTTATAATAGCTACCAATTCGACACTTGAAGGAGAAGCAACGGCAATGCTCATTTCAAAAATGGTTAAGCCGGCAGGAATAAAATGTACCAGAATAGCCAGTGGAGTACCGGTAGGAGGAGACCTGGAGAACATAGATGAGGTTACACTACAAAGAGCCTTTGATGGAAGAGTAGAGCTGTGAAAATCAAGGTTGATTAATTTTAAAAGTCCACAACCGTTTATGGTGGGTGGACTTTTTTGTTAGGTTAAAGCGGATAAAAAAGAATTTTGTAAAGAGAAAAAAAGCTGTTTGACATATAACGACAGCTTATGAAGCAAAAAAATGTTACAATGGATGCAACGACAAAAGCGATAAAGGAGAAGGTTATGCCGGAAAGCTGTTATGAAAGAGTTGTTGGACATCCAAAGAATGGAATCAGAATATATATAGAGGATTATGTAAAAAGTTATCTCACCGGAGAAATAAAGGTGAAGCCCGGGCCAAATGATATAATAATTTTATTTGGTGACTATCATATAAGCTATCTTGGGCTTGAAGTAAAAATTAGCGGAGCTGCAGCTCTGCGCAAAATTAAAAGAAGCTTCAGAAAAATGACGCCTGAAGCAGAAATCCAAAGAATGAATCTTGAATATTATCCTGAATTGGAACCTGTAGGGTGGTTTTGTCCGACAGAAAATGAAAAATACCCGGACATTTCAAACATGCTCGACGTTCACGAATATCTGTTTGGAGAAACAAAAGGAATAGTTGTAACAAAGGCTCCGTTAAGTGAGAATTTCAGATTGTACAGCTATAGTGATGATGGCTTTACACTCCACGATGGCTACATAATATATTATGCGAAGAATACTGAAATGGAGGACTACATAACAGGCAGAGGTAAAAGTCTGAAAAGTGCAGAATCCTTAGTTGCAATAACTTCGTATATAAAGGAAGAAATATCATTTGCAGGAAAAAGACCTATTGTAATAATCAAACCATTTATAGCAGTAATAACTACCATTTTATTTCTAATATCAATTTACAAAATAGCATATTTCCAAATTAACTATGATTTGGGAATTAGTACGCTGCTTCAATACGTACAGGAATACATAAAAAGTAAGCTGTAACTGAAAAGTAATCTAAAGAAAAATAAGATATAAATTTTAGTATTAGTCAGGCAGTAATGGGTGAAGCGGTTTATGGAATCATTAATGAGAAAAAGCCAAAATGATTCCTTCCTTTATATATTCTGCCATGGTCATTACTGTATTGAGCCTGGTGTTAGAGAGAGAGGAAAAACCATTTTCAGAGGCAGGGCAGACAATGCCGGTAATACTTATGTCACCGATTTTTGGCAGATTTTTACTGACACCGGCACCGGGCTGCAGAGAACCAAAAGAAAGAGTGATGTAGCCTATGCTGCAGACAGAGCCGACAGATGCATCAAGAGCAATTATAAATGAATGAGGATGAGCCTCTTTCAAAAGACTTACAAAGCTTCGGAGATTTCCGGCATGAACCGGCCGAATAAGGTCACCATATATTATAGGCATTAAAGCACTGAAAGCATTGGATTTTTTTAACAAATATCCGGCTAAAGGACCAAGACAGTCACCGGTTACTCTATCGGTGCCAATGCAGACAATAATCAACTCTTCAGAAGGCTTGATTTTTGAATAAATCATACCCTTTAAACACTCACCAAATGCCTCTAGGGCAAAAGGACTGGTAGGATTAAAATATAGTGGAAGAACGGATTTAATAAAGCACACCTCACAGAAATTTATATTTATGAGCAAGTAGCGAAGCGGACCTGGAATATTCGCTTTGATGTAAACTCCACCGCATTTAGGCTAAAGGAGTTCACAATTAAATATTTGACACAAATATGGAAAGTAAAACAAGCAAAAAAAGATTTAAAACCATTTTTTCATTATAGTAGGAGCAATTCTTGCAATTGGAACAGTGAATATTGTAATAGTGAAAAAAAAGCATAATAAAAATAGAAACGACGAATATAAGGAAAAAAAGAGAAAATTTGTCAAAATGATTTGTGAATATTGACAAAGAGCGTGCTTTGTGATATCGTACAAGTATACATAATTACCAAATGTAATTATGGTAAAAATTTAAACATCAGGAGGAATAGGAAATGAAAAAATTTTCAGGGGAATATGTTTTGACAGCAAATGATTCAGCTTCAGCAACTTTTACAAGTGTAAAAATAAATGAAGGATATTTAACTGTAAAAAACATTTATTTAGGGTTCCATGGTTTAACTGACAGTACTACAGGTAATTATAAAGCGGATGTTAAATACAACCCCAATTAAGGTATTTATATCATGAAAAAAGAAATGGCTATATTTAGATATCGCATACATTATATTTTATTTAGCCTTGTTTTGCTTTTACTGCCTTTGATGTCAGTAAAAAAGGCAAAGGCTGATGATGATAAAGTGGTTTATTTTGATGCCGGCAAATTTATTGGCTATAACGAAGAAGAAGATTACTATTATTTTTACCCGATGTATTGCAATGGTAATGTTCCTAATGAAAATCGTAAAAAAGAATGGATTGAGTTTGAAGGTCTGTATTGTTATCCTATTAGAGTAGAAAAAAGTTTGTTTGAGAAAACTTTTTCTATGGATACCATGTATACGATATCATTTACTGATTATGATGATGAAATTTATGAAATAACTGATGATGACGGACCGCTTAGATACTTTATATGGTGTGATTTAAACGAAGAATTTGTAGATTTTATATATGGATATTTCGAAACGGAATGTGGGTCTATAGAAGCTCATCCTGAGATATTTAATGATGTGTATGTTTATAAATTTAAATTGCTTGAGTCGAGTGGATATTATAGCTCAGACTATATCTATATCGAATGTGAAAAAGATGAATTTGACAAAATGCTTGATTTTGACAGTGGTTATTATTTTGATCTTTTTGACACAGGTGAGAGCTATAAAGGGGAACACGTGTATTCTCTATATGATTATAAAGCCTTAAGATATGACTGGGGGTTTAACGATAGCTACGATGACACCCGTTTTCAGAAATTTGATAAACAGGAACTGATAGATAAATATAAGCAAGAAAAAAAAGAACAAGCAAAAAAAGATTTTAAACCATTTTTCATTATAGTAGGAGCAATTCTTGCAATTGGAACAGTGAATATTGTAATAGTGAAAAAAAAGCATAATAAAAATAGAAACGACGAATATAAGGAAAAAAGAGAAAATTTGTTGAAATGATATTGTGAATATTGACAAAGAGTGTACTTTGTGATATCGTACAAGTATACATAATTACCAAATGTAATTATAGCAAAATTTTAATCAGGAGGAAAAGAAAATGAAGAAATTTTTAAAAACATTAATTTCAACGGTAACAATGATTGGTATGCTGGCAGGTTCGTTTGGTATGGCAAGTGTGACAAGCAAGTTAGTTACAATACCTGCAAGTACTAGTGGTTGGCAGTATAATAAGGATACAAGATCGGGATCTTATTCTTATGTTTCCACAAGGTGTCTAGCGATAGATGGTGCTCGTTCTACTATAGCTACAGCAGTATTTAATACATCAATGGCAAAAATATCAAACGAGTATACCTTGACCGAAGATAGTACAACACAAACGTATACAAGTGTAAAAGTGAAAGAAGGATATTTAAATGTTTTAAATATATATATTGGCTTTCACGGAACGGCTAATACAACGTCAAATTATGAGGCATGGGTAAGATATAATCCAAACTAATTTTGATAAAGAGAGAGGCTGTTTAGATGAAAGAAAAAGTAATAAGTGTAGCATGTCTGCTTTTTGGGATAGTCGCAGGAATAGCTTTGTCTTTATTGGTGTTGGAAAAAGTTTTTTTTACTGAAGTTGGAAGTTATACGTTCGACGGCAAAAAAATCACATCAGAATATACTGTGGTGGGATCACCAAATGATTTTAAAGTGATTTATGATGATACTATAGGGACTTTTAAGCTACAGTGGGATGCGTATGGAAAATATAATTATTCGTACTGTTACGTGATACCACCTTTGAGTGACTTTGAAGAAATGATAGCAAAGGATTCAACACAAAGCAGATACAAGTTTTTAAAAGAGAAGGCAGTTCTGCTTGAAGTTGCTGATGTAAAGTTTGATAGTAATTGCAAGGAAGTTTATTTTTCCGATGGTTGTCCTCCGGTAATTGGAGAAATTCACGTTGAAAATAGTGTTATGACTAATGCTTTTATATCTGCATCAGTAACCAGTATAGCGTGGGTTGATTCTAATAACATAAATTATGCCTCGCAATCACACCTAGCTGAAACGATGGCAATTGCTGATGCGCCGATTCCAGACATGGGGTATCAACCTAGTGTGGAGATTGATTTTCCTGATAATATTTATGAGGTGTCATATTTATATGATTTAGGGAGTCTGAAGAACATTAATTTCCCAAAGAACGTTAGAAATTTGCTTTATGTTTTAAACGAGTGCTCTAAAATAGAAAAATGTGAAATATCCTCTGAAGAGTTAGAGGGAATTTATACTTCTTTTAATGATTGTGATAGTCTGACAGAAGTAGCGATAACAGACAAAACTAAGGTTATTTTTAGTAGCTTTAATAGATGCTTAAAATTAGAGTTAGTGAGAATACCTGATGAAACAGTAATAGCAGGTGACTCATTTTTGGGTTGCAGAAATTTGACCTTGAGTGTGGAAAAAGGCTCTTCGGCTGAAGCTTATGCAATTGCAAATGACATAGCTTATGAATATCATACAAGTGATTAAACTCAGTAATTATTTAACCTTATCTGAAAAGTCCCCCGCTTCTTAAGCAGGGGGTATGTTACCCCTAAAAGTCTAGCTTTTGGGGTAACATGACTTTTCAGCATCAGTAGGAGGCTGGACTCCTACTGATTGGCCACGAAGTGACATTAAGGTTATGAACAAGTAGCGAAGCGGACCTGGAATATCCGCTTTCATAAGGGTCTCCCATATCCTATGTGGGAGACCTTTCTAATAAATTGAGTGCGAAAGGGAGAAAATATGAATAAAAAAGCATGTTTAAAGGTTGTTATAAGGGTTTTGATAGGTATTGTTATAGGTGTATTAATAGGACTTTTAGTCAAAGTGATAGTTAATTCTCAAAAGAAAGTTACCTATACTTACGAAGGAGAGGCAATCAGTTCTGATTATGAAATTGTTGGTTCGACGGATGATTTTGAAATCGTGACGGCTAGTGATGGAACGACAGTTTATAAGTGGACAGCTTCAGGAAAGTATGATTCTGACTATTGTTATGTAATACCACCATTAAGTGAATTTAAAAAGCGCGCGAATGAAGTGGAAAGTATAGCTTTTGATAGTCATTGCAAAGAGGTCTATTTTGCTGATGGATGTCCACCACTGTATAATGATGTTACAGGTGACGAAATAGAAGCTGCGTATATATCCGCATCAGTGGCAAAATTAGATTCAATAACGGCAGCTTCGGTTAATTTTTCGGAGCTTTCGCACATGGCAATTTCTCCTCGGATAGCAGACAATGATAAAATAGAAACACTTGTATTTCCAGCCAACATTTCGGAAGTTACAGGCTTACAAAATTTGGAAAATCTAAAGTCTGTAAAACTTCCTCAGAAGCTTAAAAATATAACTGAATCATTTATAAATTGTCCAAATGTAGAGAACGTGAAAGTGCCATACGACGTAACGGAAAGTGTATATTCTTCGTTTAAAAATTGTGAAAATCTTAAAGAAGTTATTTTTTCCGGACCAACAAAGCTGGTTTATGACAGCTTTATAGACTGTCCGTCATTGGAGTCGGTATACTTAATTATGACAACTGAAATAACGGAAGGTTGCTTTACGGGATGTCCAAATCTTGTGTTACATGTTGAAAAAGATTCGCCGGCAGAAGCTTATGCAATCGAGCATGAAATAGATTATGATTACAACTTAGACTACGAATAAGAGGATGAAGCATGGAAAAGAATACGAACAAAATAAATTGGATTCTCCTTTTGATTGTAATGCTTGGTCTGGTTGTATTTGGAATAATAAAAAAGCAGACTTA
>CAZVBH010000108.1:0-6636 GCA_964625275.1 uncultured Lachnoclostridium sp. | reverse complement strand
GAGGAGATGACTAAAATGTGTAATTTAGGACAGGCAGTATATGATAATGGAGTTAAAGATGGTGTTGTTATTGGAGAAGCACGTGGTGAAGCCAGTGGTCTTACAGCTTTGGTTTTTACATTAAAGAATTATTTAGGTTCTGTGCAAGATATTTATGATGCAATAATTAAGAATGACACCTACTCAAATGTTACACTGGACGAAGTAACAAAGCTATATAACCAAAATTAAAAAAGCCACTTTAATCAGTACGTTAAATGCAGAAGCCTTCACATTAGTGAGGGCTTTCGTTTTCATATGCAAGCATTTGTTTGATTCACCTATGGCCTTTAGAGTTGAATCGGTTTCATTTTTCAGAATAAACGAATTCTAACTCATGAGTCTCACACTTGCAATATCAACAACCACGAACCAATTATTACAATACGCCTTGTGAAATATTACCATAAATGCTAAAAAAAGCGCGATTTCTGTCATAAAATGTCAACATGAAAAAATGCGATTGACAAATGGATTTAGTGATGTTAGTATACAATTGTTAACTGTCCTTAGGGGTAGTATGGGTTACCCATTAAAGACAGCTGGGATTAGATTGCTCTAAAAGTAATGAGCGGCTGATTATCCGATACCACTTGGTGGTATTGGAAATTTTTATTGAGGTAATAGATTTAAGCAGTAAACTATATAATTGAGGGGTCAAATCGAAATGAGAGAACTAGCTAATAAAATAGAAGAATTTGCAAGAAGAAAAAAGCAAAGAAGAATTCTGGCCGGAGCATCTACGCTGTTGGCCTTAGCTGTGATTGCAATTGTAATGATGAGCTTAACTAAGCCTGCAATCAGCTTGTCTGATACGACAGACAATTCTAATATTGTAACAAATTTTGACATTAATGATGCCATAAATCTTGATGGAAAAATAAGTAATCCTACTATTAAAGATAATCCTACCATAGTTGATGAAAATACAGTAAAGGCTAAGGTTGAATTTACTTATACTCTTGACAGTAAAAGTACCGTTTCTAAAGATACAGAAAATAAGTATGTTTATTTGACTTTAGATGATGACATTAGTGCGATTGGTGACAGTCGTTCCGGTGTAGTTATAGATGCTGATTATAAGGCTTATGTAAATTCTCATTCGGAAATAACGACAGGTATTGAATCGGGTGACTATTATATAAATGATGAAGGCATTATTATCATAAAATTTAGAGATGCTTATCTTAATTGGTTAGATTCAAATGGTGTACAAAGTGGTACATTTACACTTGAAGCCAATTTCACAAGAGGATCAGATAAGAAAGTGAATCAATATGATTACAATATAGGAGGCACTAAAGTTACAATTGGTGGATTTTATTCCTATGAAACTGGTATAAGTAAAAGTGGAACAGATTCAGGGGATGGAAAATTTTCATGGCAGATTAATGTTAATAATCCTGCCGAAGTATTAAATTCTAGCTATACCATTACAGATGATGCTTTTGCCAAAGTTGACAGTGTGACAGTTAGCTTTGAGGGTGGAAGTGTAACCATTCCAACTAATGGAACTGATTCGATTTCTTGTAGCAATCTTCCTACTAAAAGTGATGGCTCATATTATTCATATTATTCAATTACATATGAAACTAATGTGGATTACCAAAGCGGATCATATAATAAGTACAGTCAAGGATACGTAACACAGGAGGATAATACCGTTACTCTAGAAGGATCAGGTTTTAAAGATTCAGCTATAGGTACTGTTACTCATACTTCGAAAGTTTCACTTACTAAACAGACAGGCAATTACGATTATGATAACGGAACAGTTAGTTTTAATATCATTGTTTCAAATCCGGATGGACTTGATTTGAATGGAATGACATTTTCTGATGATGCTTTTAAAACTCTTGATGCTTCTATTTCGGTTTCAGCAGTTGGCGATGAATTTCCAATTTTTGATGATTCAGATAGCAAAAATGGTAATATTACGGTCAATGGGGAATGTCGTGCGACGGCTTTTACAATCATCTATACTTCTAAGTTAGATGAAACTCCTCGTAGTCAAGGAAAAGAAAATAAGGTTACACTTAAAGACGAATATAGTCAAACCTTAGCTACAAGTTCATCAAGGTATACTCTAAATACCGTTACTGTAGATAAAAAAGGCAACCCTAGTAGAACTAATGAAGAAATTACCTGGGAAATAACTGTTACTACGCAACAGTCTGGTGGCTTAAATGGATATACATTAAGTGATAATATGCTTCAGTATGCAATAGATGGTGCAATAACCACAGACCCAGCCGAAGTTCAGTTGGATTCAAATGGTGATGGCACTTATACTATTAATTCAACTGATAACTCTGTAAAATCGGTAAAAATCACCTATACTACTCCATTCTACGAAAGTGATACTGAATCAAATGGAGGAACTAAGAGTGGTGATACTATTACTTATGACAATACTGCAACGGTTGGATGGGATGGAAAGAAAACTATCGGTCAAGATACAGTTAAGGTTGCTCCACTCAATGATGTTAGCAAAAAACTAGAAAGTAGTATTGAAGGTTCAAATTATGATACCTTTACAGCAAACTGGTCGGTTACTCTTAAAGAGGACTCTGCTAATTATAAGAGCGGTTATGCATTTACTGATGAATTCAATATTCCTACAGGATTTACTCTTAATGATAAGACTATTAGCAATTTGAAACTGACTGTACAACCTGAAGATAAAACAAGTAAGGTTGATTTGAGCTTAGAAAATGATTATACTTGTGAATTTGCAATTTCTGAGGATGGAACCAAAGGAACTATTACAATTAATTTTAATCCGAATTCGACTAAGCTTGATGATATGCAGTACTGTACGATTACTTACACCACAGATTTTACAGTAGAACCAACTGAAGCGGATGCGGGTACAGACGTTTACATCACGAATACTGCAACATTTAGAGATGAGTCAGCAACAGCGACGGCAAAATATTATCAGCCTGATTTTAGTAAAGCTCCTTATACTAAGACAGTAGATGGACAGAGTAGCTTAGAATTAACTACTGCTGACTTGAGTGCTTACAAAGTTACTGTTGATGGAGTTGAGTATTATCGATTTTATTATTTAATTAAAGTTGATGATTATGAAAAAACACTGATTTCTAATAGTGAAGGTAAATATGTAATTACTGATATTTTTCCTGATGAATTTGAACTGTGTGATACATCGGATATGAAATTATACTATGAAAAAAGCCTAACTTCGTCATACACGTATGTTGGTTCTGGTGAAATCTATACTATTAATGATAATAGTATTACCTTCACTTTGAATGATAAGGAACATAATGGATGGGAAATTTATGGCATTGGTTATTATGCTAGAGTTAGATGCTCCGTAATAGATAATGAAGTAGAAAATAATGGTTACTATGAGGCAAAAAATATTGTTAAGCATTCAAACTATCCTGAAGTTGAACAGGTGATTTCAGTAGAGCCTGAACTACAGCAGGATAAGGGAGTTATTGAAAAGTCCGGTAGTCAGCAGGAAAATAATAGCGGATATTTTGATTATACTATAGTAGTTAACAAAGACGGAGAAGATTTAGTAGGTGGCAATGGTACACTTACTATAGTCGATGATATTATATGTGATACATACTATAAAGGAACTTCGAAAGATAACAAGACTTCTTCATCTGGAGATAATACGGAATTTGACCTGTCTTTAAGTTCTATAAATGTATATAGGATGGATGAAAATGGCAATAAAGGTGAAAAAATAGAAGATGGTTGGAGCTATAGTTTAGTTAACCATCCTGAAGAGACTACTACACCTGTAGGAACCACTAAGATAATACAACAAGAAGCTTGTCAACCGAATAGTTGGGCGAATTTTTCAGGTTATCATATTTTAGGCAAGCCTGGTGAAAGCTATACTATAGTATTGTATGCGGTTGATGAATCTTCGAATAGCTGGATAAATTTTGATACTTATGTGACTAACTCTAATAGTAACGGAACCCAATATGTACAGTTTAGCAATGGAGTCCTAACTACAACTGTAAGTACTTCTAGTGATGGAGGTGACTTATGGATTTATATAAACGATACTATTTTAAGTACCATAAAGTATATCTCAATAACTGGTGTTGATACTAATGGAAAAGATACAGTTTGGGGAACTGAATATACTACCACTAAGGCTTTAGCTGAATTGACTGTAACGGGACTTCCTGATGAAACGCCACTCATAATAGAATATACTTATTCTGCTCAGGATGAAGAAGCAAATGCTTCTACTACAGCAGTATATAGAGCTGCTAAGGTAACGAATACTGCTCAGCTTTTAGGTTCAGGTTATGGAAGCTCAGATGATGGTTATTATGTAGTTTCTAATTCAAGTCAAGCCTCATCAACCGGAAATGCATATATGAAATTAGAAAAGGTGGATGTAGGCGATTATAGACTTACACTTTCAGCCGGCTTTTATCTTGAAAAATATGATTCAACTACTAATACTTGGCTTCAGGCAGTCAGTTATACAGAAGAATCTTCAAATGGTAATAAAGTTATAACTCCTGAATTTGATCAAGATGAATGTAAGGAAATACTTAAAGAAGATGATACTGAATTAAATCTTAATCTTGAAGCGGGTGTTCTTTATAAATTGACGGAATATGCCGGACCTGATGAATTGACGACAGATAATGACGACAACTATTTTGGACCTGATGATCAAGGTGAAGATGAAAGTAATTATGTATTTTATTTCTGCTTTAAATCTAAGCCAAATGAAATGCCTGATGGAGTAACTGATTGTCAGGTGATTACTTCGGGTGGATCATATACTGTTAAAAATGTCCAGAAGGTTGACGTAACAGTAACTAAAGAATGGATTGGACTTAATTCTCAAAATAAGGATAAAGCTTCAGCTAAATTTGCTTTGTATAGAACTACTTCTATAAGTGCTGATGAAACTCGGTATGAGAGAGTGGATTTAAGTAGTTATAGTAACCTTTTAGACATTACTGGTAATGCTAGTATTAATACTGTAGATAATGTTATAATACTTACGGGTGAGGGGGCTTCAATTAAAGTTAAAGATTTGCCTAATGGTGAGGAAAATAATGGCTCGGCTTACTATTATGTAATCAAAGAAGTCAGTTATTCCCTTAATGGTACTAAATGGTATACTGTAAACAGTACTTCTGAGTTCCAACCTGTGTATTCCGGTAATTTCACAAATGGTGATTCTACTATAACAGTAACCAACACGAAGGACTTGGTTGTAAAGAAGGTTTGGAAGAAAGCAGATGGAACGGAGATTACTGATTCAACTGAATTAAGTGATATGCCTTCAATTGAATTTAAGCTTTATAGGGCTGTAAAAACCAAGGCAAAACAGACAAGGGAAGATATAATCGAAAACGGTGAGTGCCTCGGTACGTATGAGTTAAATAGTAACAATGACTATACTTATCCATTCACTACGTCTGATCGTGATGGTGATATTAGTGGTACGGAATATGTATATGCAGTTGAAGAAGTTACAAATTTAACTAATTATGATGTGGCTTATCGAAGTACAACTAGTGATGGAGTTAATATTATAACTATCACCAACAAATCAACCACTACAGAAACCGCCTCATACGTCCTCCCTAGCACCGGTTCCGTCGGTACGAGGAAGCTTCTTATCGCGGGAATTGCATTGGTTGGCTTTGGTCTTGCTGCAGTTGGTATTAAACTTAAACGTAGGAACTATGAGAATTAAATGACTGACAAGGAACTTAAAGGTTTAAAAAAATCAGAGCTTCTGGAGCTGCTCCTTTATGTGCGAAAGGAACTTGATGAGGTCAAAGAGGAAAATCAGAGACTGACTCGTGCATTGGAGTACGAAAAGGCGAGAAAAGATGATGAAATGCTTCAGCTTTTGCGTAATACTTCTGAGAAGGTTGATGTATTTTGTGAATGGTTGTTTTCAGAGGAAGGAAAAGAGGACTAGCTATGGAAGATAAAAGCCGGGACGAAATTCCGAGTACTGGGCAGCTCGAGGAACTGGTTAGAAAGAAAAAATATAGAAGGGATTATATTCATATCTTCCTTACTACTGTTGAATCGCTGGTTGTTGTTGCGGCAGTTGCGGTTTTGATTGCGACTCTCGTGCTTCCGGTGCTTCGAGTAACCGGTAACAGTATGAATCCTACCCTCTACAATGATCAGCTTGTGATTTGTAGGAAGCAGGGCAATTTCAAGCAGGGTGACATAATAGCCTTCTATTATAACAACAAAATACTTCTAAAGCGTGTCATAGCTACTGAGGGTGATGTGGTAAACATCGCTTCTGATGGAACGGTTTATGTGAATGATGTGGCACTGGAGGAAGATTATTTGAGTGAAAAGTCCTATGGCGAATGTGATATTACTTTTCCATATCAGGTGCCGGCTGACCGAGTGTTCGTTCTTGGTGACAATCGTGCGACCTCGATAGACAGTCGTTCGAGTGAAATTGGCTGTGTGGCTGAGGAAAATGTACTTGGAATTGTAATGTTTAGAATTTGGCCACTAAAGGACATGGGTAAGCTTTGATGCTTAATCAAAGCGGATATTCGCAATCCGCTTCGCTACTTGCTCATAACCTTAAGGCCA
>CAZVBH010000107.1:0-6866 GCA_964625275.1 uncultured Lachnoclostridium sp. | reverse complement strand
GAGTGTCTCCTTCACGAGAAGCCATATGCAGGTGTAAATGGTTCAGGAAAGCATGATAACTGGTCAATGGTTACTAATACAGGCAAGAACCTTCTTGATCCGGGTAAGACACCAAATGAGAATATTCAGTTCCTGTTATTCCTTACAGCAATTATTAAGGCAGTAGATACACATGCTGATCTTCTTAGACTTTCAGCATCTAACCCAGGAAATGACCACAGACTTGGTGCAAACGAGGCACCTCCTGCAATTATCTCAATCTTCCTTGGCGAGCAGCTTGAGGATGTAGTTGAGCAGCTTATTGCTACAGGTGAAGCTAAGACTGCAAAGCAGGGCGGAAAGCTTGATATCGGTGTTAAGACACTTCCTACACTTGCTAAGGATGCTACAGATAGAAATAGAACATCACCATTCGCATTCACAGGAAACAAGTTTGAGTTCCGTATGGTTGGTTCAAGCATGTCAATCGCTGAGCCTAATACATACCTCAATGCAATTGTTGCAGAATCTCTTAAAGAATTTGCAGATGAGCTTGAGAGTGCAGATGATTTTGATAAGGCTGTACATGATCTCATTAAGAGAGAACTTACAGCTCACAGCAGAGTAATCTTCAACGGTAACGGATACTCAGATGAATGGGTTGCTGAAGCTGAAAGAAGAGGACTTCCAAACATTAAATCTTTCGTAGAGGCTGTTGGTGCTCTTACAACAGATAAGGCAATTAAGCTCTTTGAAAGCCAGGGAATCTATACAAAGGCAGAGCTTGAGAGTCGTGCAGAGATTAACTATGAAGCTTATGCAAAGGTAATCAATATCGAAGCTAAGACAATGATTCAGATGGCTTCAAAGCAGTACATCCCAGCAGTAATCGGCTATACAAAGTCACTTGCTGATTCAATTATTGCTGTAAAGAGTGCATGTCCATCAGCAGACGTAAGTGTTCAGGAAGAGCTCCTTACAAAAACTTCAAAGCTTCTTGCTGACGCAAAGAAGGCTCTCACAGTACTTGAAGAAGCAACAGCAAAGGCTGCAACAATCGAATGTGCTGAAGAATGTGCTAAGTTCTTCAAATTTGATATCTTCCCTAAGATGGATGCTTTAAGAGCACCTATCGATGAACTTGAAACAATCGTAGATGCAAAGGCTTGGCCAGTACCAACCTATGGCGAGATGATGTTTGAAGTTTAAAAATTAGTATGACTTAACCTTATCTAAAAAGTCCCTCGCTTCTTAAGCGGGGGACTTTTCAGCATCAGTAGGAGGCTGGACTCCTACTGATGAGCCACGAAGTGGCTTTAAGGTTATGAGCAAGTAGCGAAGCGGACCTGGAATATCCGCTTTGATTCCTCATCTAAAAAGTTTATGATTTTAAAATGAAAAATCAAATTTTTTATCTTTAATTCTATTCAAATAGCAGAAAACCCGGCAGCTAGTGCTTGCCGGGCTTTCTGCTATTATTACCCTTTTTATCAATAAAGTGAACAGAACAAAGAGGAAATGTACCGAGAATTAACTATTTTTCTTTTTTACAGAAACTAAAACTAAATTTCAATTGAGAATCCTACCATATTAATGTATAATACTAAATGTAGAAAAACAAAGCGTTTTTTTAGATAAGTTACATTGCTCTGAAAGTGAGGTGTTTGTAATGACAGAAAACAGAATAAGTGAAAATACTTATAGAAAACCGTTACCAATTGGCATAGATAGTTTTCCTAAGCTTCGTACAAGGAATTCTTATTATGTTGATAAATCAGAATTGATAATAGATTTAATGAGAAAAAGTAATGAAGTGACGTTGTTTACAAGACCTCGCCGTTTTGGCAAGACCTTAAACATGAGTATGCTCAAATCTTTTTTTGAAGTCGGTTGTGATAAATCTCTTTTTGATGGATTGAAGGTTGCTGAAAACAAGGAAATTTGTGAAAAATATATGGGCAAATATCCGGTGATTTTTGTTTCTTTAAAGAGTGTTGATGGACTTGACTTTAATGCTGCAAGAAATGGACTAGTGGGTATTATCAGAAATGAAGCATTTAGACTGAAATTTCTTATGGATAGCAGCAAACTTGATGAAGATGATAAAGAAGAGTTCAATAAAATTAAGAATCTTGATCCGATTTCGACAAAGGCTGATTCTGAAATTGTCTCTGAAAATGATTATTATTTAACTAATAGTCTTAAGATTCTCTCAAGACTTTTAGAAAAACACTTCGGACAGAAAACAGTCATTTTGATAGATGAGTACGACGTACCATTAGACAAGGCTCACCAGTCAGGCTTTTATAGAGAAATGGTAACTCTTATCAGAAATCTTCTCGGTAATGCACTTAAAACCAATGACAGCCTAGCTTTTGCAGTTCTTACAGGCTGTCTTAGAATATCAAAAGAAAGCATTTTTACCGGACTTAATAATCTTGCTGTTCATACCATAACTGACAGAACAGTTGACGGCTATTTTGGCTTTACTGAAGAAGAAGTAGCAGATATGCTTGCTTACTATGACATGACAGAGCAAAGAGATTTGGTAAGAGAATGGTATGATGGCTATAAATTTGGTGACTCATATATGTACTGCCCATGGGATGTAATTAATTTTTGTGCTGATTTAGGTGTTGCCAAAGAAGCGGATTTAAGACGAGGCAATGGCTGTGAAAATGTAAGATACATTCTTATGAAACCCAAGAATTATTGGATTAATACAAGTGGAAATACTCTTATCCGAAGCTTTATAGACAAAGCTAATGGTGCAACTAAGCAAGAGCTGGAACAGCTTGTTGCAGGTGAATATGTAATTAAAAAGGTTAGTGAAACACTTACCTATGATGAACTTTATAATTCGATAGACAATTTATGGAGTGTATTGTTAACCACAGGCTATCTAACGGCAGATGAAGTCTTACCTGACGGCAGATTAAAGCTAAGAATTCCTAATAATGAAGTTAGAGAGGTTTACATTGAACAGATTCAGGAGTGGTTTAAAAATATTGTAGAGAAGGATCACTGTTTACTGAAAGATATATGTACAGCTTTTTTTCTTGGGAATGCTGAAAAAATAGAGACAAAGCTAAATGCATGTCTTTGGAAGTCCATAAGTATTAGAGATTCAGCAGGTAGAAAATCCTACAGAGAAAATTTTTATCATGGAATTTTGTTAGGCATCCTTCAATATGAAGAAGATTGGATAGTTATTTCAAACAAAGAATCCGGCACCGGCTATCCGGATTTGTTAATTGAAACCCCGGAAAGGACAGGAATTGTAATCGAACTTAAGTATGCAGAATCCGGAGATTTGGAAAAAGCCTGTGATGAAGCTTTGCTTCAGATAGAAGAAAAGAAATATGAAGAAATTCCACGTCGTGACAGAATGAAAAAAGTCATCAAGTACGGAATAGCTTTTTGTAAAAAAGATTGTATGGTTAAAATGAGCAAACAGTGAAATATGCAGCTATGAATAGATTCATAGCTGCTTTTTTAATTGAATCTTAATTGGCAAGCAATCAATATTTGCCAACACCTAATTTACTTTCAAAATCTTCTTTAAGCTTTAATCTCTCACATTCACCTTCGATTTTTTCTTCTACCTTTCCCGGAATCCAATTTTTCTTTCCGTTGAAGTACATATTTACAATTTTCCAAAACTTTTCCGGAAAGTGCAGCATTGCCATAAATACGTTGATTTCACGTTCATCAAGAGTGGCAATTTCAAGATAAGCATCTATACAAGGCATAATAAATTCGTAATCCCAATTATTTTTTTCGCCAAGCTTTCTTATAAAATGATAGAAATCATAGACCTTAGGGCCGATTTTCGCTTTTTCAAAATTAACTACATATGTAGAATAAATAGCGGAAAATCTGTTGCTAAGTGGGCTGATTCCTGAAAGATTTCCGGTATTTATGATGTTATGCCCGGTATAAGAGCCATGAAAAAAGCTTCCGTTTACTTTGGCTTCCTCGACAAGTGATTTATCAAAGGAGGAATCAAGAATCGAAGCGGCTTCAGTACTCTTACCAATATATATTGGAAGCTGTTTTAGGAGAAAGGACTCAAAATTACCGGGCTGCTTTTGTTTATTAAGATATGTGATAATACGCTTCATTTCACGAATACGTTTAGAAAAAATCTCATTAACAGGAGGCTGTACATATGGACAGTCGCTCCATTTACTGGAATTAGTCACAAAGCTTGAAGCTTCACCAATATTAATATCTGATCCTTGTGTCAAATCAGACTGTAATTGACCTTCACTCATCTGAGAGCAATTTTCAGCCTCTTCAGCCTCCCTTGCAGCCAGCGTACCCTCCGGGAGCTTTTTCTCTTTTTTATCTAAGTCAGGCAAGGTAGGAAAACATCCCTTCATAGTATTGTGAATAACCCCAAGTACCCTTGCGGCATTTATAACATGAGCCTGTTCTGTAAGCTCACACTCGTTGCCTTCATACCATTTTCTGAGGGTATAGGTCTCCCCATAAATTCCTTCTGCTACATATTTATCATTCTTGGTCTTTTGACAGAAATCAAGATTTGAGAAGCCGCTCTTAAGCATTGTATTTTTTAGCTCCTCTTCAAAGAAAATTCTGCTTTCACTGACCTTTTTTTGCCGAAGCATAAAAAGACCTGAAGCAGATTCAAGAAAAATTGCTCCACCAAATTTGTAAGTGCGCTTAATATCTATATCATACTGTTCTAAAACAAGCTGTAATTTCTCATCCGAACTCATAAAACCTCCCAGGCTTGAAAATTGGCAATCAGCGATGCTTCATGCTCTTTAAAATATATGCAGGTCTAGGAGTGTTATGACAAATTGATTCGTAATAATCTTAACTGTATGAGTCTTAATCTTAAAGTCGCTTAAACTTAATGCTTTTCATGATTTTTCTACTTACTTTGAAATTTAACCTTATCTGAAGTGGCTTTAAGGTTATGAGCAAGTAGCGAAGCGGATATTCTTAACTTTTTTATACTTGTTCTAAAATTCACTGTTTTTTAGATGAAAATCAAAGGTTAAACAGCTTCTTATACTCTCTAGGCGAATAGCCTGTGAATGCCTTAAATACTCTGTTAAGGGTAGAGGAGCTGTTGAAGCCGGCTTCCTCGGCAGCTTCTGAAATTCCCTTGTCTGTAGTCGTGAGAAGCAGACATGCCTGTCTGATTCTTACAAACTGTAAATAATCTGAAAACTGAATACCATAAAAATCCTTAAACAGTCTTGAAAAATAGGATTTGTTATAGCCTGATGCTTCAGAAACCTCATCAAGAGTCAGGCGTCCCTGTGGATTTTGATGTATAAATTCTATGGCTTTAGCCATATTGTTTAAGATGGAGGTTTCTTCCCTTCCAAAATTTTCCTTATTAAAGCCTACTGCAATAATTTCACCACAGAGAATGGTATATATTGAGGTCAGTCCGGTCATACATATGGAAGAGTAAAAAGGATACTCATCAGAAGCCTGAGCAGCGACTATATTTCTGACATATTCATAAGGAGAGTAGCCACTACCTGCAATAATCATTGTAGGTTCATTAACCTTCTTAATTTGATATTTAGCTAAAAGAGACTTCTCACCTAGAATTTCAGCTGAATCAGCCACGTTTTTATTCTCTTTAAGCTCTGCCCTCAGAATATCCGGAATGTACCAGCTCGTATAACCTGAATATCTAAAGCCTTTATCGCGCTCAATTAGCTGCGGATGGTAGATGCATGGAAAATAAAGGAAAGGTCTTAGAGCAGTAAAATCGCAATTTTCGGTTATGAGTGCAAAATCAAAATCAATGACAAACCTTGCAGGAGATGAATTAACAGCATATCTGCAGTGAGGAGGAATAATTGCAAATTCCCCAACATTAATTATTTCTCTGTTACCATTGAGAGTCAGCTTGATAGGCAGCTTGTCAGGCACAATAATGCGCGCATGGCTGTGGATTTCATTTTCCCTATAATCCTTTGTTATACTGACCTTGAAATTAAATGTGCTCATTCTAACCTTCCTTATACTTTTTAATACAAGTATCTTAAAACAAATTTAACCTTATCTGAAAAGTCCCCCGCTGCTTAAAAAGCGGAACTTCTTAAGCAGCGGACAGTCACTCATAATGCTTTGAAAATGTTCAACTTATTGCTTTAAAAGTAATAAAATACTTATAATTATATTACAAATCCAGTATAAAAGCTTATTTTTTCTAAGTCAACAAAAGTTTCAAAAAATAAGTTGACGAAATTATTTGAAAATTGTATTATAAATAGTAATAATTACTATTTTGAAAGGAGCTTCCATGAAATACTCTGTCCAAAGGGAATGTATAATGAGTTATCTGATGAGTACCAAAGAACATCCTACTGCTGATATTATTTATGCTAAGGTTCGCGAGCAAAATCCCAGGATAAGTTTGGGTACCGTTTACCGTAATTTATCTAGGCTCGTTGAACGTGGTGAGATACTTAAGCTTTCCTGTGGAGATGGGCAGGAGCGCTATGATGCCAATGCTGCGCCTCATCCTCATTTTTACTGCAATAGCTGTCATTCCCTCTATGATGTGGAAATGCCTTACCTGGCTGACCTTGATAAGCTGGCCGGTAATTTTTATCCAAGCTTTAAATTTGATTTTCATACAACGATTTTTTATGGACAATGTGCAGCCTGCAATCACAAAAATGACGTAGAATATGACGTTTGATTTTTAAAAATAATGAATAATTTAAGTATTTCATAAAAATCTGATAAGTTAGTGTTGACTAAACCTATAATTAGGAATTATTATCATTTCATAAGATTTAATTTAAGAAATTTAAGATATTATAAAGGAGATTTAATTATGGCTAAATTTGTATGTTCTGTGTGTGGTTATGTTTATGAGGGAGATG
>CAZVBH010000106.1:0-6941 GCA_964625275.1 uncultured Lachnoclostridium sp. | reverse complement strand
CCGAATCAATGTCCGAATTGGAACGGACAAGAATGCAGATTATTTTACAATATTTTGATTCCAATAAAGAAATAAATAGTGCTATTGCAGCAGAATTACTGGGGGTCGAGACAAAGACCGCAAGCAGACTGCTATCGAAGGCTGAAAAATTAAATCTTCTTAGAGGCAAAGGAAAAACAAAAAATAAAGTGTATTTTAAGTGTTGAGCGACGCGTTCACAGATTTATCTATATAAAAATAAATAAAAAAGAGCGTCGTAAAAAACGACACACTATAGGAAGTTTAGTTAAGTAACTGGAGAAATTTAAATGTCGGCGAATTGTCGTCTTAGGATAAAAGAATTCGTCGCCTAACAGTATATAAGGAGAAAAGCTTAATTTATCAAAAAACTTTTATCAGTTGATTTCATTATGTATAAATCTAAAAATTCTGAATATACTGTACCAACATACTGATTTTTAATCCAAAGCTTAAATAGTTTTCAAAGCTTTGGTAAAATAATAGTTCTTATATTTTGAGGAGGTACAGTATTATGGCGAAAAGACAGATAATTTATTTTTATGAATACTCAGGCGAAATACGTGGCAATTGTGTCGGTCATGCAAAGCTAATGGCAGACATGGAGAACATACATATTTCGCTTGCTTTTTCTTTACCTATGTGGGAAAAAGCAGAGTGCCCGGTTTATTTTGCACTTGAAAGCAGGATGGGAGAGCTTGAAATATTAAAGCTGGGAAGCCTCATGCCACAATCGGTTCTTACAGTTTATAATTATCAGTTGAAAAAAGATATAATAAAAACAGTCAGACCTAATGAGGCAGAAAATGTTGCAATTTGCGTGATTGAAGAAAATTTAAAATCAAATACACGCAGATATATTAAGGCTACCTCAGGAGTATTAAACATTACTCTTAAAATGCTGGCAGAAAATGTTGAAAATGATGATATTGAATCAGATGAAAATAATCTTGAACTAAAAGTCAATAATGAAGACTTCTGTGAAAATAAAGTTAAGCTAAAAGTCAATAATGAAGACTCATGTGAAAATAAACTTAAACTAAAAGTTAATAATGAAGACTTCTGTGAAAATAAACTTAAGCTAAAAGTCAATAATGAAGACTTCTGTGAAAATAAACTTAATCTAAAAGTCAATAATCAAGACTTATGTGAAAACGAACTTAAACTAAAAGTTAATAATGAAAGCTCATATGAAAATGAGCCTAAGGCTATGGGTAAATATAAATTCCCGTATGAAAGAATGCTTGAGCTGCGTGCGGAATACAATCCCTTTACAACGGGCAAAATTAAGAAGGCTGTAAAAATAAGTCTTTCAGACATATTACTTTTATCTGACAATGATCCTGGTCTTAAGGAAAACAGCTTTTTACTTCACAGCTTTTATAAATATAAACACATTCTTCTGGCTGCCGGAAGCATATTTGGACAAAAATGCTATTACATACTTAGTCCGGGATTAAAAACAGGAAAGGAACAAAGACTCGCTGATATGTATGGCTTTCATAACTTTATTTCTCTCGATGGACAGCCAGCAGGACCGGGAGCCTTTGGTTATTATTCATGGATTCTGTGAAAATGTATCTTAGCTGGAAGCTTTATTGCTTCTCAATTCCTTGAAGAAGGTCTTTAGCATTGAACTACATTCCTCCTCAAGGATACCGGTTGTAAGTTCGACCTGATGGTTGAAGGCAGAAATATTAAGAAGATTGATAACTGAACCTGCACAGCCGGCCTTAGGATTCATTGCCCCTACAAATACCTTATCTATTCTCGATTGGACAAGTGCACCTGCACACATCTGACATGGTTCAAGGGTGACATACATAGAACAGCCCTCAAGTCGCCAGTCACCTAATTTCCTACAGGCTTTTCTAATTGCAATCAGCTCAGCATGAGCAAGAGTTTGTGCATCAGTAGTTCTTCGATTGTAACCACTTGCAATAACCCTGCCATTGTTCACAATAACACAGCCAATTGGAACTTCACCGAGGGAATAAGCTTTCTTTGCCTGAGCAATTGCCTTTTTCATAAATTTTTCATCAGCAGTAAGTGATGGATTATTTTTCGCCATTTGTCAATACCCTTTCGGAAAAATTATCAGATATTCGTGATTATATCATGAAGTACTGATTTTGCATAGTTTTATTGCATTTTTTACTGAATTTATTGCATTTTGGCTTGAATTATTGTCACTTTGATAGTAAAATCATATGGGAAACTATATTTACTTATGGAGGTAACTATGAAAGAACGTATTATTGCGAAATTTAAAGAAATTTTTGGTGATGGTGGAGATATTCGTGCATATTTTGCACCAGGACGTGTTAATTTAATTGGCGAGCATACCGATTATAATGGAGGTCATGTATTTCCATGCGCACTCACAATTGGTACTTACGCAGTAGCACGTAAGAGTGATAGCGACACTCTCAGATTTTTCTCCATGAATTTCGAAGAACTGGGCGTAATTGAGTCTTCAATTAATGGACTCGTTTACAAAAAAGAGGACGATTGGACTAATTATCCAAAGGGCGTTATTAAGACAATGCAGGACAGAGGCTTTACTGTGGACAAAGGTATGGATATCCTTTATTTCGGTACAATCCCAAATTCCTCAGGACTTTCATCCTCTGCTTCGATTGAAATCCTTACAGGCTATGTAGTAAAGGATTTATTTAATTGTGAAATGGATATGATTCAGAACTCCCTTATCGGACAGGAAGCTGAAAATAAATTTATCGGCGTAAATTGTGGAATTATGGATCAGTTTGCAATAGCAATGGGCAAGAAAGATATGGCAATCTTCCTCGATACTGCAACACTTGAGTATGAATATGCACCTGTGAAGTTAAATGGCGCTAAGATTGTTATTATGAATACAAATAAAAAGCGTGGACTTGGTGATTCCAAGTACAATGAAAGACGTGCAGAGTGTGAAGAAGCACTTGCAGAGCTTCAGACAAAGCTCAATATCAAGGCCTTGGGTGACCTTGATGAAGAGACCTTTGAGGCCAATAAAGCTCTTATTAAATCAGATGTGAGAATTAAGCGTGCAAAGCATGCAGTTTATGAAAATCAGAGAACCATCAAGGCTGTAAAGGCACTTGCAGAAGGAAATCTCAAGCTTTTTGGAGAGCTTATGATTGCATCTCATGATTCACTTCGTGACGATTATGAGGTTACAGGCATTGAGCTTGATACACTCGTAGCCGAAGCACTCAAGCAAAAGGGTGTTATTGGTGCAAGAATGACAGGTGCAGGCTTCGGAGGCTGTGCAGTAGCCATTGTAGAGGCTGATGATGTAGAAGCATTTGTTGAGAATGTTGGAAATGCTTACAAGTCAGCAATTGGTTATGCAGCAGATTTTTATGTAGTTGAAATTGGGGACGGCCCGGCACGAATCTAAATTATAAACTAATAAGCTTTTTGGCTTATAATTGATTCCTTTAAGAAAAACTTGTTGAGATTAATGAACAATGGCAAAGCTGTTATATGTTAATCTCAGATAAGCTTGTAATAAATGTTGTTAGTTTTGGGGATGCCGTTATATCGAGGGCGAGATAATAGGGGAAACATTTACGGAGAAGATATATGATTAACCTAACAGAAGAAAATAAAAAAAATTTACTCGCGATATTTTCAAAGAATATGATGGTATATCGTAAGGCAATGAAGCTTTCGCAGGAAGAATTTGGAAATCAGATTGGCATTACGCGTCAGACCGTAAGCTCCATCGAAAGAGGTGCTTACACTCTGACCTGGTCAATTTTCCTTTCCAGCCTATTTATATGCTCAGGCAATCAACAGGCAAGGCAGCTTATTATAAATTCTGTGGCCGGTGATGAAAAGCTTGCGGCTTATATCGAAAGCTTAATGGGGGCTTCGGCTACACATAATTACTATGATTTTTCAGTAGTTGGTAAGATGGTGGAATTTGCATCCTGTGTCATTACTGATGATGAGGGCTTTCCTGTAGTAGAGTATGATGAAAAGGCCGGAAATATGCTTGGCATAGCAGCAGGTGAAAATCCTTCCTTTCTTTCACTGGTATACAAGGATGACCAGGCTGTTGTTGAGCAAATTTTAAAAGAAAAAATACGTAAGCAGATGTTTGTCTGTGCAGAGTTTAGAATTGCTTCCGGTGATGATGAGGTTGTTTCGGTTCACTGTATAATTCGAAGACAGAAAAAGCTGATGAAGGATGGCAGATTTGATTTAGTTATCACTCAGCTTACCGGTGAAGCCTTGAGAAAGCATACCGTTACCGGAATGATGGACTTAATACCGGTTGGAATTGTCGCCTATGAGCTGAATAGTCTTGGCAAGGACAATGGAAGAGTGAATGATATTTATTATGCCAACGCAGCATTTTATGATGTCATTGGGCATACTAAGGAGCAATTCGCCTCTATTCATAATAATGCCTTCAAAAATATAGTTGCTTCTGACGACGTAAGGCGCGCAGCTAAGATTTTTGCACTGCGGGAATCCAAGCAGGTTGCTCAGGCAGACATAAGAATCAATACCTTTGAAGGCAATGCCAGATGGGTTCATTGCAGCTCCAAGCTTTTGATTCAGGGCGAGGATGGCAGTGGCGTGATGGTAATGTCACTGACGAATATTACCAATCGTGTTAATTCTGAACTCAACATGAAGTATCAGCTTGACAGATACCGTCAGCTTGATGAGGTTTCTGATGATATTCAGTTTAACTATGAATTAAATGATGACAGATTTACCATTCCTGTAAAATTTGGTAAATTTCAAAATAGTGATAATGTTATCAAGCATTTTATTACTGATAACAAAGCCAGAGATTATGTTCATCCTGATGATTATGAGCTCTATAAAAATCAATCCAGCGCAGCTTTGGCACTTGGCGGTAAGAGCACAGCTGAGTATAGAATAAGAATTGACGGCAAAAATTATAATTGGTGTCGAATAATAATAAACTGCGTTGTGGATGACCAGGGTACCATAAGCTACATTTATGGAAGAATTTTGGTTATTGATGAGGAAAAGAGAATTCAGAAGGAACACAAGGATGACCGAATGCTCATTAACAGACTGTCTTCAACAGACCGTCTTACAGGTCTGTTTAACAGAACAGCCTTTAGAGGTCGTGTGCAGGAAATAATTAAGACTGAGCGCGAAGGTGTCCATGCTATCATTTACATGGATATCAACAATTTTTCCTTCATTAATGAAAAATATGGCTATCCTGCAGGAGACAAGCTATTAAGAGATTTCTCACAAATGTTTTTGCGTAAGGGCAGAAAATGCTTTGGCTGCCGACCACATTCCGATTATTTTTTAGTCTATCTAAATGAATCAGATAAAAGAGCGGTTTTAAGCCGTATTAGCAATTGGGCAAAAATATTCATTGAGCATCAGACTAAAGCCTATTCAGGAATAGACATAAGAATTAGTGCCGGTGTTTATTTTATTCCGGATGGCACCAGCGACATAACTCAGGCAATAGACAATGCCAACATGGCAAGAAAGCAAATCAAGAAAAATAAGCTCAAGAATATCTGCATTTTCACTCAGGCTCTTAAAGAAAAGAGAGATTATGAGCAAATGATAGTGGGCGAAATTTCTGATGCAATAAAGGAAGGTAAGATAGAAGTTTTCTTACAGCCTAAGTTTGCCATTAATGAGCGCAAAATAATAGGAGCTGAAGCTCTTGCCAGATGGCGCAATGATGATGGCACTTATAGAAATGCTTCTGACTTCATACCTATTCTTGAGGAATCCGGTAAAATAACTGATTTGGATTTCTGTATTTATACAAAGGTTTTACAGTCCATGAGAAAGTGGGCAAAGGCCGGTAAAGCTTCATTGCCTGTTTCTGTGAATTTTTCTGCACGTCACAATTCCTACCAGAATTTTGACGAAAAGATTTTTAGACTTGCAGAACAGTATGATGTCAGCAGCGACCATATAGAAATCGAAATGAAAGAAAGCATTCTGGCTACTAATGTTGACAATATTATTGAAAAAATGACTGAGCTTCAGAAGAAGGGCTTTAAGATAACGCTTGATGGCTTCGGTTATGGCGGATCATCGCTTGGCTTCCTTCTTACGGCGCCGGTTGATTCAGTAAAGGTTGACAAGGCAATCTGGAAAAGCATTGAAAATTCAGAAAAAGAAAAGAACTTCGTAAAAGCCTTATATGATTTGATATCAGCGGCTAAAAAAGACGTAGTTTTTGAAGGTGTCGAAACGGAAGAACAGGCTGAGCTTTTACGTGAAACCGGTTTTAATACTGCCCAGGGCTTCCTGTTTGACAGACCAATGAGTCTGACTGAATTTGAGAATAAATACCTAAGTTAGTTGAGGAGAAACCCAGTGAAAATACTAGTTTTGGCCGACACTCCCGATAAAAAATATTGGGATTATTACCATGAAGGCATTTTTGATGAATTTGATCTGATACTTTCCTGTGGCGATTTGCCACCACAGTATCTGTCATTTATTGTGACCTTCGCAAAGGTACCTGTAATTTATATTCATGGAAATCATGATGACTGCTATAAGGATACACCTCCTGAAGGCTGCATCTGCATTGAAGATTGTGTTTATGATTACAAAGGTCTGAGAATATTGGGACTGGGTGGCTCAAGAAGATATAAATTAGGTATTAATCAGTATACTGAAAAGGAAATGCGAAGGCGAATTACAAAGCTTCGCCCGGCATTATGGTGGTCGGGAGGCTGTGATATAGTTCTTACACATTCCCCAATACGTCATTTTGATGACATGGAGGACAGAACCCATCAGGGCTTTGACTGCTTCAATGCACTTATAGAAAAATATAAACCACAGTACTTTGTTCATGGACATGTTCATATGAATTATTGCAGAAATCATCCTAGACAGACTGAACTTAAAGGTACAAAGGTAATTAACGGATATCAAAG
>CAZVBH010000105.1:0-7229 GCA_964625275.1 uncultured Lachnoclostridium sp. | reverse complement strand
CAACAAAGAATGGATCAATTACCTCTGTTCAGGCAGTTTATGTACCTGCGGATGACCTTACGGATCCGGCTCCTGCAACAACCTTCGCCCATCTCGATGCAACAACCGTTCTTTCACGTTCAATCGTAGAGCTTGGTATCTATCCTGCTGTTGACCCACTCGAGTCAACCTCAAGAATTCTTGACCCAAGAATCCTCGGTGAAGAACATTATAAGGTTGCACGTGGCGTACAGGAAATCCTTCAGCGTTATAAAGAGCTTCAGGATATCATTGCAATCCTTGGTATGGATGAGCTTTCTGAAGAAGAGAAGACCTTGGTTTCAAGAGCACGAAAGGTACAAAGATTCCTTTCACAGCCTTTCAATGTAGCAGAGCAGTTTACCGGTCTTCCCGGAAAATATGTACCTGTTACTGAGACAATTCAGAGCTTTAAGGAAATTCTTGAAGGAAAGCATGATGACATACCTGAAAGCTATTTCCTCAATGCAGGTGGTATCGAGGACGTTATTGAACGTTATAATAACAGAGATAAATAATTGCAGAATGGCGGAACAATATGGCAAATGTTAATACTTTCAAATTAAAGGTGCTTTCCCCTAACAGAATTTTCTTTGAGGGAGAGGCAGACATGATTGAGCTTACCACAACAGAGGGTGATATCGGTGTTTACAAGGACCATATTCCACTTACGGCAATTGTGGCTCCGGGAATACTTCGCATCTACAACAACGGAGAGATGAAGGAGGCTTCTCTGCTGGATGGCTTTCTTCAGATTTTACCGGACGAGATTACGGTACTTTCGGAGGCCTGCGAATGGCCTGACGAAATCGATATTCATAGAGCTGAGGAGGCAAAGATAAGAGCCGAAAGACGACTCTCATCCTCCGACATCAATATCGACATGGATCGTGCAGAAATTGCACTTAAGAAATCACTTATTAGAATTAATCTGGCAGGCAAACATTAAAAAATCATCAAGATGGCAAAGCCTAAAGCTGTGATAATCCTTTAACATCAGCTACAAAATGGCATTAAGGCTTGAACAAGTAGCGAAGCCTAAAGCTGTGATAATCCTTTAACATCAGCTACTAAATGGCATTAAGGCTTGAACAAGTAGCAAAGCGGACCTGTAATATCCGCTTTGGTTCTCTAATTAAAGGCCTGGCCTCTTGGATAAAAATAAAAAAGGAGGGAAATGTTATGGCAATTCTTCTTGCAGGTGGAGCCGGTTATATCGGAAGCCATACAGCAGTAGAGCTTTTAAATTCAGGTTATGAGGTAGTAATTGCAGATAATTATGACAACTCAAAGCCTGAGGTAATAAACAGAATAAAAGAACTTACAGGCAAAGAGGTAAAGGTCTATGAAATAGATGTTGCCGATAAGCCTGCACTTACAGAGCTTTTCAAAAATGAAAGCATTGATTCCGTAATTCATTTTGCAGGACTTAAGGCAGTTGGAGAATCCGTTGCAAAGCCACTTAAGTACTACAGAAACAATATTGATACAACACTCACGCTCTTAGAGGTAATGCAGGAATTTAACTGCAATAAATTCATCTTCTCATCATCAGCAACTGTTTATGGTGATCCTGAATATGTACCTCTCACAGAGGCAACTAAAAAAGGCTTCTGCACAAACCCATACGGTTGGACTAAGTGGATGATGGAGCAGATTCTTACAGATGCAGCTACTGCAAATAAAAATCTCAGCGTAGTTCTTTTGAGATACTTCAATCCGGTTGGAGCTCATGAGAGTGGAAGAATCGGTGAAGACCCACAGGGTATCCCAAACAATCTTTTCCCATACATAGCTCAGGTAGCAGTAGGTAAGAGAGACCATCTCAATGTATTTGGTGATGATTATAATACACCTGACGGAACAGGTGTAAGAGATTATATTCACGTAGTAGACCTGGCAAAAGGTCATGTATGTGCAATTAAGTATGCCGAGAATCATGATGGCACAGAAATCTTCAATCTCGGAACAGGTGTCGGCTATTCAGTGCTCGACATGGTAAAGGCTTTTGAAAAAGCAAATGGAATTAAGATTCCTTATGTCATAGCTCCAAGACGTGCAGGTGACGTTGCAGAATGTTATGCAGACCCTGCAAAGGCAAAGGAAGTACTTGGCTGGGTTGCAGAAAAGAGTCTTGAAGACATGTGTCGTGACACCTGGAGATGGCAGTCATCAAATCCAAATGGTTATGACAATTAAGTATTAAAGCAAAATTATACATAATTGAATAGGAGAAAAATAAAATGGTATATAGAACATCAGGTGTCTGTGCTTCTCAGATTGACTTTGATATTGTAGAAGAAGATGGCAGACAGGTAGTTAGAAATGTTAAATTCACAGGCGGCTGTAATGGCAATACACAGGGCGTAAGTGCTCTCGTTGACGGTATGGCAGCTAAGGATGTAGTGGCAAAGCTTTCAGGAATCAGATGTGGCTACAAGACTACCTCATGCCCTGACCAGCTTGCACAGGCACTTAAGACATATATCTAAATGATTAGTATTAATAGAAAATGCGCAGGCTTTTCTATTATTGATTTTACAAAAGACGGAGCCCACCTAAAACGTGGGCTCTCAATTTGTATTACTACTGATGCTTCTTAAGCTGTGGACACAAAAAGCCGGACTTTTTTGTCACATCACACTGTTTAAGAAGCGCGGAACTTTTCAGATAAGGCTAAGATATGGTTATAAATTGAAAGGCATGTAAAATTATGAAGAAAAAAATTGTATTTACCGGTGGAGGAACAGCAGGACATGTAATGCCCAACATAGCTCTTATTAACAGACTTAGAGATGAATATGAAATCTCTTATATTGGTTCTAAAACAGGTATGGAGAAGCAGCTTATTGAAAACCTTGGAATCCCATATTATGGAATTTCTACGGGAAAGCTCAGAAGATATTTTGATTGGAAGAATTTTACTGATCCATTCAGAGTTATTAAGGGCTATTCCGAAGCAAAAAGCTTAATGAAGAGAATAAATCCTGACATTTGCTTTTCTAAAGGAGGATTTGTTTCTGTACCGGTTGTACTTGCAGCCAAGAAGAGAAAAATTCCTGCAATTGTACACGAATCAGACATGACGCCGGGACTTGCAAATAAAATCGCAATTCCTGCTGCAACAAAGGTATGCTGCAATTTCCCTGAAACTGTAAAAGAGCTTCCTGAGGGCAAGGGCTACTATACAGGAACTCCAATCCGTAAGGAGCTTTTTGAGGGCACAAAAGAAGCTGCTCTTAAGTACTTAGGCTTTGATGATAAGCTACCGATTCTTTTGGTGGTAGGCGGAAGCACCGGAGCAAAGAGTGTAAATGAGGCAGTAAGAAGCTGTCTTGATGAGCTGTTAAAGAGCTATTATGTAGTACATCTTTGCGGAAAAGGCAAAGCAGATGACAGCTATAATGGAAAAGCCGGCTATGTTCAGATAGAATATTGTGATAAAGAAATGAAGGATATGTTAGCAGCTGCTGATATCGTAATTTCAAGAGCCGGTGCTAATGCAATTGTAGAGCTTGTTGCTCTTAGAAAGCCCAATATCCTTATTCCACTTAGCGCAGCAGCCAGTCGTGGAGACCAGATATTAAATGCAAAATCCTTTGAAAAGCAGGGCTTCAGTATCGTACTTCAGGATGAAGAAGTCAATAATAAAACTCTTCTTGAAGCAATTGCAAGGCTTGAAAAGGATAAGGATAAATATATAAATGCAATGGCAGGTGCCGAGCTTGGTAATGCAGAAGAGCTTATTGTAGATTTGATAAAAAAGACACAGAAGTAAATTGGCTTATAAATAGCTTTAAAACTTTACTGCTTGTATATTTATTTAAATTAATTTTAGACAGGATAAATAATAAAATATAGCAGAAAGGTCCACTGCTTTAGCAGTAGACCTTTCAAAAAGCTTACAATTTTTTATTGATTTTCTCGGCAAGCTCTGCAGCTTCGCCATCCTCATAAGCGCCCTGTGGCCAGGTAGGAAGGATGCAGTCCTCCTTGTAACGAGGAATAATATGTACATGCAGATGGAAAACAGTCTGACCGGCAGCCTCTCCATTATTTTGGAGAACATTAATTCCATCACATCCGGTTTCTTCCTTGATTGCTTTTGCAATTTTCTTTACAACAGGAAGAGTCTTTGCTGCAATATCCTCAGGCAGCTCAAAGATATTTGCTGCATGTGCCTTTGGAAGAAGGATTGTATGACCTTTGTGTGCAGGAGCTATATCTAAAATTGCACGAAAGTCATCATCCTCATAAACTGTTGCAGAAGGAATAATTCCGGCTGCTATTTTACAAAAAATACAATTGTCATTCATTGTTAAACCTCCTCTTGGTTGGTGAATCGAAGCTTTGAATTTGCCCAACTAAGCTTATAATAATACTTTTTTAGTTTACATTCAAGGAAAGAACGACTTTATGAAAAAATTCTTTTTTAGAACAGCAGTTTTACTGCTTGTTCTGATTTTATCGATGATATTTTTCTATAAAAAAATTGAACAGCATACCTATACAGATGAGGTGCTGACCGTTGAGGCAAGTGAGGCCGTTCTGCCATTGGTTTCATTTACCGTAAATGATAATGAAATTAATTTGACAAAGGGTTATACTGTCGCACAGGATGATAAATATCCAAGAGACAGCATTACTCCAATTTCCTCGGCAAAGGAATTTACAATAAATATAGACCAAAAAAAATCAAGTGTAAAAAAGCTTACAGCGGAGGTCTTTGGCGTTCCGGATTTGACGAAGTATTCGGAAATTGAAGTTAATAAATTCAATACACTTGAAGACGGAAGACTTAGCGCAGACCTGACAATTGAAGAAGAGCTTACTGAGGATATAGAGTATTTGCTTAAGGTTACTCTTACCACCTCACTCGGTAATCAGGTTTATTATTATACCAGACTTCAGGTAACAACCTTCGGCAGCCTTTCAGGTAGCATGGAGTTCGTCAATAATTTTCACACCTCCACCTTTGACAAGGACGAGGTTTACGAGCTTAGTGATGTCATGGAAGAGGATGATGATGCAACAATAAATGACTATTCCCATATTGACATAACAGCCAGTCTTGATGCACTCAGCTATGGTGAAATGGCACCAACACAGGTTTATGAAATTGTACCGCTTATTTCAGAATATAATGAAACCTATGCAAGCGTGGCCTTACAATTTTGGATTCAGGCCTATAGTGATGACGGACTTGAAACCTATGAATGTAATGAAACCTTCAGATTTCAGTATACCTCCTATAGAATATATCTTTACAACTATGACCGTTACATGAATACACTCTTTGACGGAAGTTATTTCGAAAACGAAGAAAATCTTGTCAAGCTGGGCATAGCCGAAAGCGGAGAAGTAGACTCAATCTATAGTGAAGACAACACCCAAATGCTGTTCGACTATCAGGGAACTCTCTGGCATCTTGATACAACTAATAATAAATTTACTGAGGTCTATACCTATAGAGATTCCGAGGATTATGAAAGAGGCTGTGATGATGACTATGGTTACAAGCTGCTTTCAATTGACGAAAATGGAGATGCAGACTTTGCGGTTTACGGCTATCTCGGTAAAGGCGTTTATGAAGGAAGAACAGGTATAATCTACTACAGCTACTATGCTGCAGATGAACGCATAGAAGAAAAAATGTTCATACCACTTGACATACCTTATTGCGATATGGAAGGTGAGTTTGGTACAGTAAGCTATACCTCGGATTATGATATTTACTATTTCACACTGTTTAATTCCTATTACTCCTACGAGCTTGAAACAAATGTCTTAAAGACAATTGTTGAGGACATGGGAGAAAACTGGATTTACTTTGAAGACGAAAATATACTTATATATGATGAAAATCCGGAGCAGGAGACCAATGAAAGAATTGTACTTTGGGATGTTGCTAACAATACCGAGACCTATATCGAAGCTGATTCAGGCATGACAATAAATCTATTAGGCTCAGTAGATAACCGAATAGTCTATGGAAATGCAGATGGTGCTCAGGCATCCTTCTTCGATGATGGCTCCATTTTACTTCCGTATAATAAAATAACAATTGCCAATCTGGATGGCACAATAGAAAAACAGTATGCAGCTTCAGAAAACCAGTATGTCGGTAATGTAGAATTTGGCCAAGGCTTTATCGGACTTGACCTTTATGAGCTTAAGGAAAAAGCTGAAAATGAAAGTCATGCGACTTATACCTATGCTTCTCGTGATGTTATCATAGATTTAAATAACGACAGCACAACAACAGCCAAAGGCTATACAACTGTAAATGAGGTTGTAACTAAGCTAGAGTATTATCTTACTCTGCCATCGTCTTATGCACCTGAACAAAATCCTAAGATATATCAGGCTAAGTCAACCGTAATTACAAAGGATACTACAGTCATAATAAAGACAGAGCTGCCGGAGGACTATTATGTCACAGCCTATGGAAAAATTGTGCTTGCAACAGATGATTTGGGACTTGCAATCGCAAAGGCAGACTCTCTTTATGGCTCGGTTGTAGATTCAAACGGAAAAGCAATTTGGCAAAGAGGAATTGTAGAGGAAAAAGCAACAGTATCAAGCTTTGACATCTCTTATGTGAACGACTCACGAAGCGAAGAACAGGCAGCACTCCAGATGATGATGAACTTCTACGGAGTTACAGAGGATGCCACAACCATCAGCATGAGAGAAAAATCCCTCTATGAATGGTTCCAAAGTGAACTTCCCGGAAAAACAGCCTACACAGAAAATGCAGATTTAAGCTTAATACTCTACTTCGTCTCTAAAGGTAAACCGGTGGTAGTTTCCTACAGCAGTTATTACGTAGTAATTACCTCCTATACAGAAGGAACAGTCTCCTTCCAGGATCCGGTAACAGGAGAAAAAAGAAAGCTTTTAAAAGAAAAAGCCTCCGAAGCCTTCGAAGAAGCCGGTGGGCATTACTATATATTCTATTAAAATCCAGATGACATTTTCTTCACGATTTGTTATACTAAATATATTATAACCTATGCATAAAAGGAGATTTGACATATGGGCACGTTTTTGAATCGAGGAAATGAAGAATTTAAAAGAGTAGTCAACGGTTCACTGTACGTTGACAAGACAGACATGCTAAATTTCTTTAATGAGGTAATAAATACAGAGCAGAGTTATGTGTGCGTCAGTCGTCCGAGACGTTTTGGAAAATCCATTACTGCAAATAT
>CAZVBH010000104.1:0-7241 GCA_964625275.1 uncultured Lachnoclostridium sp. | reverse complement strand
CACGATATACTTTGTACTTTCTTCCCTGGAAAAGCTCGAAAGAACCAGGAGCTTCGTCACAACCTGCGAACATTGAGCCCATCATACATACATTTGCACCTGCTGCAATTGCCTTTGTGATGTCTCCGGAATACTTTATACCACCATCTGCGATGATTGGAATACCATACTTCTTAGCTGCTTCATACGCATCCATAACTGCTGTAATCTGAGGTACACCGATACCGGCAACTACTCGTGTTGTACAAATTGAGCCAGGTCCGATACCAACCTTAACTGCATTTACTCCTGCCTTAATAAGAGCCTCAGTTGCTTCACCTGTTGCAACATTACCTGCAATTATCTGTAAATCAGGATAGGTATCTCTTACCATCTTTACAACTCTTAATACATTGGCTGAATGACCATGAGCTGTATCTATTACGATTGCATCTACCTTTGAATTAACCAAAGCATCAACTCTTTCAAGGATATTAGCTGTTACGCCAACACCTGCTGCGCAAAGAAGTCTTCCCTGTGCATCCTTAGCTGCAAGTGGATATTTAATGGTCTTTTCAATATCTTTAATTGTAATGAGTCCCTTTAAATTGCCTTCTTTATCAACAATTGGAAGCTTTTCCTTACGTGCCTGTGCAAGAATTTTCTTAGCTTCTGTAAGTGTAATACCTTCCTGTGCTGTTATAAGTCCTTCAGAAGTCATTGACTCTTTGATTTTCTTTGAGAAATCTGTTTCAAACTTCAGATCACGATTTGTGATAATTCCTACAAGCTTCTTGCCTTCTGTAATTGGCACTCCACTAATACGGAATTTAGCCATAAGCTCATTCGCATCCTCAAGTGTGTGCTCAGGTGAAAGTGAAAACGGATCGGTAATAACACCATTTTCAGATCTCTTAACCATGTCTACTTCTTCAGCCTGCTGTTTGATAGACATATTTTTATGAATAACACCTATGCCTCCCTGTCTTGCCATTGCAATTGCCATACGATGTTCAGTAACCGTATCCATGCCTGCTGACATAAGAGGAATATGAAGCTTGATACTATTGGTAAGATTTGTTGATAAATCTACCTCATTTGGAATTACTTCGGAAAATTGTGGTACTAAAAGTACGTCGTCAAAGGTTATACCCTCTTTAATGATTGTTCCCATAATTTGACTCCTTTCAGATTGTATATATTATTCAGTAAATACCTTACGAGGGCTTTTCTGCTTCATAAGGTTTACCATATTTTCATCTGGCTCGAATATTATTCTTACCATTTTGTCTCCCTTGTGTCCAATCAAGGTATAGGTTGGATTGCCACAAAGTGATGAATAATCAAGCACAGTTGTGTCTATGTGATTAAAGCTGTCAAGATGATATGAACCGGTTGGAGCTACTGCTTCAGTCTGGTCAAAATCTATTCTGTCTTTATGCTTTCTGGCATTGCCGCCGAGCATCTGGTCAAAATCAAGCTGTCCATCTACAAATATATATTCCCAATCAACTGTAAAACGTGGAAACATATATATCGTGAGAAAAATTGAGACTGCCGCAATTATAAAGCATACAAGTGTCAGTGCCATTGCTGCACATAAGTAAAAGAATATCATACCAAGCACGCCAATTACTAAAAAAGTAATTAAAAGACATCTTGCAATTATTCCGCCAATTGTCTGTCTCCTGTGAACGCAACATTCAGCATATGAGCTTTGTTGAAACATCTGTCTACCTCCCGGCTATTTCTTTTTTTCTTCTACTACCACACTATTTGTTTTCTGAATAGCCCTAATTAATGCATCCTTTGAATTTTTCCAAGGTGCATCAGCATAACGGTAATCAAATTTATCCGTAAACCACTCAAGGTCATCACGAACACGCTTGAAATTTTCCATATAAAGCCTATTTAAAGTCTTGATAAATTCATCAAGATGCTTTGATGATATTTCGGAAGGTGCAAGCTCATAAAGCATTGCATAATGCCTGGTACAAAAGCCTTTGCATTTTCCAAACTTTTCCCTAAAGGCTTCATCCTTATCATAAAGATAAAGAGTGGTTGCAACATATCTGTTGTACATATTTTCCATACGCTTGCATACATAACAGCTTTGTTCCTGCTTGTCAGAATACTCTTTGACAGCAGAAGAGGCTGTCTTACCTTTTTTGAAAAGTGAAGGGGCAGATACCTTCTGATTCATTTTTTTGTCCATCTGCTTCATAACCTCATCCATGTGGGTGAGCATCATAAGTCCCAGACCAAGTCTGTTCTGATTTTTATAAAGCATTGGAAGATGCTTATCACAGAAGCCGATTTTGTTGGTTTCCATTCGAACATCATCCTCCATGTAGCTTGTACCCATTACAAAATCAATAGCTGTATTTTGTAAATCATCATACATATGACATATAGGACATTCACAATCAGCATCAAATGCATCATTTACAGGTATTGTATATAGTTTTTCTGCCATCCTCGGTCCCCCTAATTTGGCTTATAGCCACTCTTTAATGAACATATTCTGTTAAATACCAGATGTTCTTTAGTTGAATCTTTACAGTCTACGGTAAAGAAGCCATTTCTTAAGAACTGGAAGCTGTCGTAAGCCACTGCATCTGCAAGAGCCGGCTCAACATAACACTCATCCATGACAGTAAGTGAATTAGGATTGATATTCATCTCTCCTGTTTCTTCATTATAAACGCCCTTTTCTTCATCTGTAAGATTTTCGTAAAGTCTGGCTGTTGTTTTAATTGCATGAGCTGCACTTACCCAGTGAATTGTACCCTTTACTTTTCTGCCGGTAAAGCCTGAGCCACTCTTAGTCTCAGGATCATAAGTACAATGAACAACTGTAACATTACCTTCAGAATCTGTCTCGTAGGACACACACTTAACGAAATAAGCACTCATGAGACGAACCTCATTACCTGGAAAAAGTCTGAAATATTTCTTAGGTGGGTCAATCATGAAGTCATTGCGTTCAATATAGAGTTCTCCGGAGAAAGGTACTAATCTTTCACCCATTTCAGGATTTTCCTGATTGTTAGGTACTGTAACCATCTCCGTCTGTCCTTCAGGATAATTATCTATTACAAGCTTAATTGGATCAAGCACTGCCATCATTCTTGGCTTCTTAAGCTTTAAATCCTCTCTTATACAATACTCAAGCATTGCATAATCAACTGAATTTGCAGCCTTGCTGACACCAATTAAATCTATGAACATCTGAAGTGATTCAGGTGTGAAGCCTCTTCTTCTGAGAGCTGCAATAGATACAAGTCTTGGATCGTCCCAGCCATCAACGACGCCGGTCTCTACAAGCTTTTTAATGTAACGCTTTCCTGTAATTACGTTTGTCACATAGAGCTTTGCAAATTCTATCTGCTTTGGTGTCTCTTCAGGCTTTGTCTTAAAGCCACATTCGATTACTACCCAATCATAGAGAGGTCTGTGATCTTCAAACTCAAGTGTACAGATTGAATGAGTAATTCCTTCAATTGCATCTTCAATTGGATGAGCGAAGTCATACATAGGATAAATGCACCATTTGTCACCAGTATTATGGTGTGTCATATGGGCAACTCTGTAGATGATTGGATCACGCATATTGATGTTTGGTGAAGCCATATCTATCTTTGCTCTGAGTACAAGTGCTCCATCTTCAAACTCGCCATTTTTCATTCTTTCGAAAAGGTCAAGACTTTCTTCAATAGGACGCTCTCTGTTTGGTGAATTTTTTCCGGGTTCTGTAAGTGTTCCTCGGTATTCCTTAATCTGATCTGCAGTAAGATCATCAACATAGGCTTTACCTTTTTTGATAAGCTTTACTGCACATTCATACATTTGGTCAAAATAATTGGATGCAAAAAATAAACGATCCTCAAAATCACCGCCAACCCACTTAACATCCTTTACGATATTGTCAACAAATTCCATTTTTTCTTTGGTTGGATTTGTATCGTCAAATCTCATGTTAAACTGGCCACCGTACTTCTTTGCAAGACCGTAGTTTAAAAGTATGGACTTTGCATGACCAATGTGAAGATAGCCATTAGGCTCAGGTGGAAATCTGGTTACGACCTTCTTACAGTTGCCTTCAGCAAGATCCTTTTCAATTATCATTTCAATGAAATTTTTGCTTACAACCTCTGACTTTTCAGCTTCATTATTTTCATCAGAAGCTGTCACTGCTACTTTGATTTCTTTTTCTGAATCTGACATTTTTACCTCTTTTTTTACGCTTATATTTCCCAAAATTAATTTGCAGACATAATTTGTTTGCTCATTAAAATTAAAGTCACTTTGTGACTCAAGGCTATATAGTTAAAGTTCACCACAATAAAATTAAATATATTTCATATATTCTATCACATTTGCAAGCTAATTTAAAGTATAATTTATCCTTTTTAATAAAGATATGAATAAAAGGGGTCAGCAATCCGCCAACCCCTTTTTTATAAAGCCTTCAGCTAATAGATAAACTAAGCTTCAACAGCAGCTTGCTGTCATTACAAAGGCTACATTATTTTTTGTCCATGTCATCATATTTTTTGAACAGGTCATCCATTTCACTGCCACCTGCTTCCTTTGCAAGGTCATCAAGTGGTGTATTTAGAATTCTAGCCTCTTCTTCCATCTGCTTAAGCTTTTCTGCGCGCTTTTTGTCAGATTTCTTCTTGACAGCTATAAATATTCCTGTACCTGCTGCAATCACAACAACACCAATTAAGAATACCTTTAGTACATTATTAGATGAACCCGAATCTGATGATATATTCGAGTAATCCTGTACAAAGACATAAACCTGAATTCCGGTTTTATTGTAAAATTCTTCAGCAGCCTTGTCCATTGATGTTTCTGAATCAATGTAACCAAGTTCATCTTTAATAAGACAGCTTTTATAAGCTTGTTCCGGCTCAATCTTTTCATAGCCTTCACTATCAAAAAGGTTGCCATAATCTATCAAAGTATTTTTTATCTGCTTACCGACATCATTTGAATAATTATGATCAAAATAGGTCCAGAAATCACTAAGTGTATCTCCTACAAAGCCCTCAGCTGCATTACCATAACAAGCATAATCATATTCATCAGATTTAGTAGCCGCTATATAGATAAGCATAGCGCTGTCATTATCTATACCGGACATATACGATTGTGCTGCATGTTCAACCTTTGATTCGTCTATTTGACTGGAATTGCCGGAATTCATTGAACACGAGCCAATAAAAGCAAGGATAAACCAGATAATGATAATTACAGGGCCAATCAAAAAGCTTCCACAGCCTCCTCGTCTTGGACCTCCTCCGTAATAGCCGCCATACCAATGATGGTGATGATGTGGTCCTCCCGGAGGTGGACCTCCCGGTCCGCCATGAAAACCACCGCCTCTTGGTCCCCCATG
Organism: uncultured Lachnoclostridium sp.; assembly: GCA_964625275.1. Taxonomy (GTDB): domain Bacteria; phylum Bacillota; class Clostridia; order Lachnospirales; family Lachnospiraceae; genus UBA3775. Next base: position 1,852 of record CAZVBH010000104.1, on the reverse strand, counting down.
GGAGCCACCACCATAGCCTCCGCTATGATGACCGCCACCACTATGATGACCTCCACCGCTAAATCCGCCGCTATGATGACCGCCGCCACCGAAACCGCCACTATGACCGCCACCACTGTGACCGCCGCCGCCAAATCCGCCGCCTCTGCCCATAATTTTAATCTCCTTCTCTTTAAATATTATCCACGATTTGCTATAAGCATATCGATATATTCATAAACTGAATATTCCATTACCTGTCTGTAGAAGTATCCTTCCCCATAGCTGTAAATAATTCCAGCCTTTGCTTCGAGATCCAGACCATTTTCATGAAGATATCCTTCCACATAAGAATCAATGTCAATTTTGTAATCCTCATAGAGATACTGGATAAGTATATCATAGTTCATACAATATTCCATATAATCTGTATCTGCTTCATATCCATATGCCTCTAAAATTTTAGTATAATAGTCCTTATAGCTGTCTATCGTACTAAATTCAGTGGAGTCCATAAGAGCTGAAACTAAATCCTCAGCTGATTCGGCTGATTCAAATATTGAATTGTAATTTTCTTTGTCAAAATCACAATAGGTTGAAATATCTCCAATGCCATAAATCTTACCACTTTCATAGAAGCCGGCACTGTAATTTTCACTTTCATCCGTCCACGCATCTGTTCTGCTGCCATCTACCTTTTCGGCATTTTCGCCAAGTAAATTTTTGAGCTTCCACTCAATTGTTTCTTTGGCAATATAGGCAACTCCATACTGATCTATGATATCCTTTGCCTGCGATTCGCTGGCTGCAATATCTGTTTCCTCTAAACAGTAGTTTATCATATCCTGATCACTTACTGTTACTCCAAGCTTTTCAGCCAGAGCCTGACAAATCATTATATACTGAGTATCATACAAGCTTGTCTGTTCAAGATAATAATAATATTCCGTTTCTGTCATGGTATAGAAGGAATAAATATCATCCCAGGTATCAAGACCTTGCGACTCATGAATTTCATTCTGCTTTTCATATCTGGCATTGAATATATAATCATTCAACTCATAAATTGCCTCATACAGAGGCTCATAAGTTTCCACTTCTGATATATATCTGAGTTCATCAAGAAGATACTCTCCGATTACATAGCTTTCTGTTTTTACATACTGTCCATGGTCAGTCTCTGCTTCAAAATCATCATCATGAATTACAATGCTTTCATAATCTCCGAGAATAACGTAATCATTTATATTATCAATTCCGGTGATTGTGCCATCTTCATTAAGACCATTTGTATAAGCTGCAACCTGCTCCTCATCAATGACTACACTGTATAAATCACTGCTTGAGCTCCCAGAGCTTGTATTTGCCTGTTCGGCCGCCTTTTTCTCCTGGCTTTTACTTGTCAAAACAATTCCAACAATCATTCCAATAAAAATAAGGGCACATACTATGGCAAAAATAATTGTATTTCTAATGTCACGCTTTCTTGCCTTTTCATTGCGCTCTCTGGTTCTATTTAACTTTTTTTCACTCATATATATTAAAAACCTCCACAGCATCCTCTCGGATGTTGGTACTTTTCATCCTTATTGATAAAAATTAACTTTCACTCATTCAAAACGTCTAGTAAGTTTAATGCTATTTCACCAGCTCACTAAGGAGCTTTAACACATCCTTATAAAAAAGTCTCCCCACATTTAAATCTAAGGACATTTTCCAAATGATTATAGCAAAAAATCTTTAAAGTATAAAGAAAAAACCCCAAATATAAGCAATCTTTAGAATTTCTTAAGAAATCAGATCTTTATATTTGGGGTTAAAGCTGCCTAGCGGACTTGAACCGCCGACCTCCGCCTTACCAAGGCGACGCTCT
>CAZVBH010000103.1:0-7259 GCA_964625275.1 uncultured Lachnoclostridium sp. | reverse complement strand
TTTAAGACGCTTGTGGGCGGTGAACTGAAAGCCTACAATGAGATGATGAACGAAGCCAGAGCTCTTGCAACAAAGCGAATGGTTGCGGAAGCAGAAGAGCTGGGAGCAAATGCGGTTGTCAATATCCGCTATTCCTCGTCGGCAATTATGCAGGGAGCGGCAGAAGTGATTGCTTACGGGACGGCTGTAAAATTTGTGGATTGAAAAAGATGAAGGAAAATAAATCTGAACAGATAATAAACAAATCAAAATTAAATGAAGAGCTCGAAGTTAGAAACAATTACCATAGACTGACAAAACTTCTGATTAAGAAGCAGCTTACCATTTCAACAATGGAGTCTGCAACCTCAGGTCAGATAGCTTCATTAATTACTGACACTGAGGGCTCATCTGCGGTTCTGAAAGGAGCTTTTATAACTTATTGTAATGAAGCAAAGATAATGCAGGGAGTTCCCAGTGAAATTATAGATAAATATACCGTATATTCAAAAGAGACTGCTGAAGCAATGGCTAAAGCCTGTGCAAAGACCTATGGCGCTGATATTGGAATCGGTGTTACAGGAACAATGGGCAATATAGATCCCGCAAACTCAGCTGCTTCAATTCCAGGACAGGTTTATTTCGCTTTCTCTATTCATGGTAAACTCACCTCTTACAATATTGAAATAGAATCTCAGCCTACAAGATTTGCATATAAGTTAGCTGTGGCTGAAAAGATTTATCAGTACTTAATAAACGAAATTAGTTGAGACTGTTTTCTTTTGCAACCTGTTCCCATTATCATGAATAAGTGTATGCATATAATTATTTTTTTGAAGAAAATATTGCTTATTCCAGCACATACTTTTTATACTTTGAAAGTTCCTCAATATACATCTGCCCAATAGGGCTAAGAGGTACTTCTTTTTTTCGGATATAACCGACAGTCATAAGCTCATCACTGTCCAGTCGTACGGCGCAGTAATTGTCACCATTTAAGTTTTCACAGATAATGCCTGAGCAGAGCGTGAATCCGTTCATAGCCACAAAAAGATTGAGCAGAGTTGCCCGGTCATTTGCATGGATGATTTGCTTATAGTCGAAGGTGCTGTAGAGCTCTTCAGCGAAGTAAAAAGAATTGGTATCTCCCTGGTCGAAGGCAAGGCAGGGATAGTCCTTAAGCTCGTCCAGTGTAATGCGACTTTTTCTTGCAAGTGGGTGTTCTTTGCACAGATATACATAGATGTGACAATCAAAGAGTGGGTAAAAGCGTAGTCCTTTTTCAGAAAAAAGCTTGTTCAGCACTTGCCGGTTGAAGTCATTTAAGTATAGGATGCCAAGCTCACTACGGAATTTGTCTACATTGTCGATGATTTCTCCCGTTTTTGTTTCAAAAATGGAAAAATCATAATTCTCCAAGCCATAGGATTTCATAATTTCCACGAAAGCATTGACTGCGAAAGTATAGTGCTGCGTGGAGACACTAAACCGTTGACGATAATTCTCACGATTAATGTATTTTGCTTCCATAAGCTCATACTGCTCTACAACCTGTCGTGCATAGCCCAAAAATTCTTTTCCCTCTGCTGTGAGGTGAACACCTCGGTTAGTGCGGTGAAAAATATTGATTTTCACCTCTGCTTCCAGCTCTTTCATGGCTTCAGAGAGACTTGGCTGCGAAACGAACAGGTTTTTTGCTGCCACGTTCATGGAAGATGTGTTTGCTATCTCGATTGCATAGCGTAGTTGTGTTAGTGTCATGATATTTACCTCCTCTGGCGTAAATGTTACCATATTTTCTGTTATAAAACAATCCTATTACAAGCAATGGAGTTATTATTTACATCTTAACCTTATCGAAGTGGCTTTAAGGTTATGAGCAAGTAGCGAAGCGGACCCGGAATATCCGCTTTGATTCTTACACCGTCTCAGTCAAAGCGACGAATAAAAATATGTGTAAGCATTTGCTTTTTGCTCCAATTGGAAAATAATCAAGTGCATTCAAACTTTGAGTGGTAGGGATGCTATTTCTGATTTCGTGCAAAAAACTCATGAAGAGGCTCATAAAATGTGAAGGGAAATAAAAAACAACCTATTTTTTTGTGGAAATATATTAATTACTATGCTATTATTAATGTAAAGTAATTCATAAATTATGAGGTGTAACTATGTATATAAAGAGGAAAATAGACGATTATCTTGTGAACTGGAGGAAAAATCCTCAAAGGCTTCCATTGATTATTAAGGGTGCACGTCAGACTGGAAAGACAGAGTCCATTATGCATTTTGCAATGGAAAATTATACTAGTATCATATATATAAATTTTGTACTTGAATCAAAATATAAGACTATATTAAGCGAGGGTTATGATGTGGAAAGCATCATAAAGAATATATCCCTGTTAGATCCGAGAAAACAATTCATTCCAGGAAAGACTATTCTTATTTTTGATGAAATGCAGGAATGTCCGGATATTGCAACATCTCTCAAATCTTTTGCAATAGATGGAACGTATGATGTTATATGTAGTGGTTCCATGTTGGGAATAAATTATTGTAAAATTCAAAGCAATAGCGTTGGTTACAAAGCTGATTATGAAATGCACTCACTAGATTTTGAAGAGTTTTTGTGGGCAAAGGGGTATACGGCTTCACAGATTGAAAATTTGTTACTGCATATGCTGGAATTGCGTCCGTTTAATCAGACTGAGATAGAAGTATATCAGACTCTCTTTTTGGAATACTGTGTGTTAGGCGGGATGCCAGCGGTAGTGAAGAGGTATCTTGAAACTGGACTTTTTACTGATGCACTTGGTACGCAGAGACAGATTATGATGGATTACGAGGAGGATGTTCGCAAGTATGCAGAAGGACTTGATCAGACTAAAATTCTAAGCATATATAGAAACGTGCCGGTCCAGCTGGCAAAAGAAAATAAAAAATTTCAATATGCACAGTTGTCCAATTCTGCAAGGGCTAGGGACTACAGGGGCTGCATTGACTGGTTGAAAGATGCGGGAGTCATTAGTATTTGTTACTGCATGAATTTTCCAGAGCTGCCGCTAAAGGGAAATTATGATGATGGCAAGTTTAAGCTCTACTATCCGGATACCGGATTATTGATTTCTAGCCTGGATGAAGAGGCACAGGATGATTTGCGTGCCAATCGGAATCTTGGAGTATATAAAGGAGCATTGTATGAAAATTTTGTCGCAGAAGCTTTAGTAAAGCAGGGGTATGGACTATATTATTTCAAAAAAGAGAATTCTACGTTAGAAGAAGATTTTTTTATAAGATCAAAAAATGAGCTTATTCCAGTTGAGGTAAAGTCAAACACAAACAGTTCAAAATCTTTGACGTCAATGATAAAAAATGAAAATTACTCTGACATTTGGCATGGTATGAAATTCTCCTCCGGCAACATAGGTGCGACAGAGACCATTGTTACTTTCCCTTATTTTTGCTGTTTCCAGCTGAAGCGTTATATGGAAAAACAGACGTTCTTTAAATAGAGAAGATTTGCTATTCCTCATCAGCAATTATGCAAGTAGCGAAGCGAACCCGGAATATCCGCTTTGATACTACAATATAATCATGCAGGTTAATGAACCTACAAGTAATACACCGGTGAGAAAGTTATGAATATACAAATTTAACATTACACATTCAAAAAAGTTAAAAATGCTTGGAATAATTAAGCAAAAGGAGAAAATTATGGAAACATTAAAGACTATTTTTACACGAAAAAGCATCCGTCAATTTATGGAGAAGAAGGTTTCAAAAGAAAATATTGACATCATTTTAAAAGCGGGATGGTAAAATATAAAATAAAATAGAAAGGTAGATGTTTACTATGCCGGCAAAAAAATGTCTGAAAGCTGTACGGAAAATCTTTTTGATTTTGTTTTGTGTGATTATGATTGCACTATTAGTGATTTTTGCAGTTCATAAATACTTGAGCGCAAAAGAGTACAATATGTTAAAAGATGCAGGCTATATAAATACTGTTTCAGCGGGGAATTATGATTTAAATGCTTCCATTTACGGAAATGAAAAGGGAAGCCATACTATTGTAGGTATTTCGGGAATGGGCTGCAGTGATTTTGCAGTTACGGTAAAGCCATTTATGGAAAGATTTACAGATGACTGTAAGATTGTGGTAATTGACCGTGCAGGCTATGGTATGAGTGATGATACAAAAATATCTCAAACAGTTGAGCAGATAGTGAATGATTATCGTACAGTACTAATAAATTCCGGCTGTGAAGCACCATACATATTGGTGGCACATTCGCTGGGTGGAGATTATGCGACCTATTGGGAAAATGCATATCCTGACGAAATTGAGGGTGTAGTGTATTTTGATCCTAACTATGTGCTTGGTGATATAACGATTATAGATGAACATCCCGGCGAACAGGTGTGGTGGGAAGATGAAATGAGTAGTGTGGATCCTATTTTCAGTAAAATGGGGCTTGCCAGAATTTATATGGAAATAACTGATGTTAAACCGTGGCTTTCAGCAGTTTCAAGAAATTATCCTGAATATATGAAAGCATTTTTTGAACATAGTGCTGCAACCTTTGCACAAAATTCAGAGTCTGAATGTTCTGCCGAAAATATGAAAAAAACATCGGAAATTCTTAAAATTAATAATATTCCCAAACTGTATATTGACGCCAATTATTATTCAAAAGAAGATATGGTGTCCTATTTCGGCTTCTTGTACGAAAGTGGAATGACACATTTTGTAGAGGATATCAATCCTGAAAACACAGCAGAGATGGACAGACTCTGGGAGATAAATGGAAAATCTAATAAAGAGACTTATGAGCGATATATTAAAAGCTATATAGAAAAGCTTGGTAACTGTCAGTACGTGAATATATCAGGTGACCACCATATTTATGCTTATAAGACCGATGAGGTTGAAATGGCAGTACGTAGCTTTATTGAGGGATTAGAGTAAAACGCATAATAAATATGACAGCTATGCCATTCTTAGAAAAGATGAATTATCAATCGTAATTTACTGAGAAAGGTATTACGGAAAGTTAACAGAATAGGTAGGTGAAATGTGTTATGAATTTATATATTAGCGACATGCATTTCGGTCACAAGAATGTGATTGGCTTTGATAATCGTCCGTTTTCAGATGTGGAGGAAATGGATAATTGTATTATCCAATGTTGGAACGCACGCGTTCAGCATGATGATATTGTTTATATTATTGGAGATGTTTGCTATCACAGTCAGAAGGGTGCAGAGTGGTATTTGAAACAGCTGAAGGGACATAAAGTATTAATTCTTGGAAATCATGATACGCCTATTCTGACGAATAAGGAAGCTCAACGTTATCTGGAAGGTATTGAGCAAATGATGTTTGTGAAGGATGGTGATAAGGATATTTGTCTTTGTCATTTTCCGATTGCAGAGTGGAATGGATTCTTCCGGGAAACTTGGCATATTTATGGTCATATTCACTGCAAAAAGTCAGATACTTATAAATTTATGAAAGGTAGACCGAGAGCATTAAATGCAGGATGTATGATTAATAATTACGCGCCGGCTTCTTTTAATGAGCTTGTGAGAAATAATAAGATTTTTCAGGAATTGTAAAATATACCGATTAATAGTCGTCCAGTCATATACGGAGAACGGGACGGCTATTTTTATGTTGACAAATTACTGTATCTATGACATAATCACAGTAGTAACAGTCTGACACTGTAGATACAGTGCAGAAAAGGAGGATTTTAAATGAATCTAACGGTTTCTACGTTATCGCAGATTCCGATTTACGAGCAAATAAAACAGCAGATAAAAGAGCAAATTTTCGGAGAAAAGCTTAGACCGGGAGAGCAACTGCCATCCATACGTTTTCTTGCAAAGGAATTGAAAATCGGGGTTATCACATGCAAGAGAGCTTATGAAGATTTGTGTGCAGAGGGGGTTCTTGTCAGTCATCCTGGAAAAGGCTTTTTTGTTGCCGAGGTTGACCGAGAAAGCATTAGGCAAAATCATATGGAAATCATTACCGAACAGCTTTCAGATACGCTTGAGCTTGCAAAACAATTCGGAATAACACAATGTGAAATTCACGATATAATCGACATTATTTATGAGGAGAAAAAGTAATATGGCAAACGGTATTGAGGTAAAAAACGTATCTCTTAACTACGAAAAATTCTCTCTGAAAAACGTAAGCTTTAATGCACCATGTGGTACAGTTACGGGGCTCATAGGGAGAAACGGTGCAGGAAAATCCACACTTATTAAATGTATAGCTGACTGCGCTTCGTACGCAGGTGAAATTACAGTAAATGGCACGAGTGCAGACGAGGATAGGGTGAAATATTTCTCAGATTTGTCGGTTGTTTTTGATGAACTGCCGTACAATGATCAGGTTAAAATCAAACAGTGTACAAAGATATTTGAGAAGATTTATCCCAGCTTTGATACGCAGTTTTTTTACAAAATGCTTGAGCGTTTTAAAATTGAACCCAATATGAGAATTACAAATTTATCGTTTGGTACAAAAAAGAAATTTCAGCTAATCGCAGTAATGGCAACAAAACCGCAGACACTTGTGCTTGACGAGCCTACTTCGGGTATTGACCCTGTTGACAGAGCTGAAATTCTCAATATACTGCAAGAATTTATGATGGACGAAAATCACACTCTTTTGCTTTCAACGCATATCACGAGCGATCTTGACAAAATCGCCGACTACATAACACTTATCGACAACGGACAAATAGTATTTTCAAAAAGCAAGGACGAATTGCAGGACGAATATCGTATAATTCGAGCGGAAAAGAGCGTGCTTAGCAGTGAGGAGATGAGTCGGCTTATTGGCATAAAAGAAAACGCTTTCGGCATTGAGGGACTTACAAACAGTCGTGAAATTATCATTAAACAGGGAGTAAATTCTGCAATTCCAACAGTTGAGGAAATCATGTTGGCATTTACAGGAAAGGAGGAAAAATAACTATGGAAACCACTTTTAAAGGCTACAGAAACGCACTTGGAATAAATCATAATATGTTCAAGGGCGGTTTGAAATGGTTTATATTTTACTGCATTTTTAATTTCTTATCGATGCATTGTTTTAATATTTCAAATGGTGCAAGTTCACTTATCTGCACGTTATTTTATACCGCAGGATTCAGCACAGCAGTGCAGATTTACAATTCAAATGTAAACCCTCCGCTTGTCACAACCACGCTTGCATTGAGCAATAAACGCCGAGCTACTTACATTTATCTTGAAACACTCAG